>DGEG01000153.1:1150-5088 GCA_002385825.1 Firmicutes bacterium UBA3932
TCCTGTCCCGTAGAACAGCCGGCGCTCCACACCCGCAGATCCTTGGTCTTTAAAGTCTTATCGATCCAGGGAAGCACCGTGTCGCTGTAGAAATCAAAATGATCCTTTTCCCTGAGAAAATAGGTGTGGTTGGTGGTCAGCTTGTTGATGAGCACCGTCATCTCATCTGCATATTTGGGATTCATGGCATAACGGAAGTAGTCCATGTAGTTGGTGAAGCCCAGACTGATTACATGGTTGCTCAACCTTCCTTCGATTAACGTCCTCTTCTTGGTGAGGTTTACCCCGTAGTTGTTCTTTATATGATTCGTAATGAATTCAAATTCTTCATCGGTTAAATGCAGCAATATGTCGTGCCTCCGTCTACCTTGATGCGGGTTTTCTCAATCGGGTTATTCGGGTTTTCTTTTGGTTTTCTTCGGATCTTCGGAAATTTCTTAATACTGTTTTAAAATACCCTGGACGTCCAATATCAAACTGATGTTGCCGTTTCCGAGGATGGTACATCCGGAAATTCCCATGGATGAAACATTGAAACGGCTCAAGTATGCTGGTAGGGGCTTGACAACCACCTGATGCTTGCCCAGGATTTCATCGGCAAACAGGCAGGCCGTTCCTTCGGAGGATTCCGCCAAAAGGAACACGCCGTCCTCTACATTTTCAAAGCCGTCCTCTATGTTGTAGACCCTGTTCAGCCGGATGACGGGATAGGGGGTGCCACGCAGCATGATCATTTCGTTGTTGTCAGGATCGGTAAAGACCTGATCGGCAGTGGCTTTGAAGGATTCCCGGATATTGGCGATGGGTATGGCAAAGATCTCTTCGCCCACCTGGATCTCCATGCTGGAGACGATGGCCAGGGTCAAAGGTATCTTAATGAACACCGTGGTCCCTACGTTCCTTTGGCTTTCAATGGTTATGGTTCCGCCTAGCTTTTCGATGTTCTTTTTAACCACGTCAAGCCCGACGCCCCGGCCGGAATACTCGGTGACAGCGTCCTTGGTGGAAAAGCCCGGCAGCGTGAGCAGATTGAATATTTCCTTTTCCGTATATTCGTTCTCCGGCTTGGAGAGGAGATTGCGGCTCTTGGCTTTCTCCAATATTTGGATGGGATCCAGGCCTTTTCCGTCGTCGCTGACGGTGATGATAATCTCGCCGCCCACATTCTGTGCGGACAGGATGATCCGGCCGTTGGGGTCTTTTTGGGATGCGATTCGGGTCTCTTTGTCTTCAATGCCGTGGTCCATGGCATTTCGAACAAGGTGCATGAGAGGATCCACGATGCCGTCGATGATGGTCTTATCAACTTCTGTGGATTCACCCATCAATATCAGTTCCACGTCCCTGTTTAATTTCTTGTTCATATCCCGGACGATGCGGTGCATCTTCTGGAAGGTGGAGGCTACGGGAACCATTCGTATGGACATGACAATGTCCTGCAGTTCATCCGTAAGCTTTCGCAACTGCCGGGTGGCTTTATCAAAGTTCTCCAGAGAGAGGCCCTCCAAATCCGCACTGCCGGAGACCATAGATTCTGTGATCACGATTTCCCCTACCAGATCCATCAGGGCATCCAGCTTGTTCAGATCTACGGCAATGAGGTTTTGCTTGGATCCGTTGGCCTTCGATGCGGAGTCAGATGAGGGGGTTTTGCCCTTTGAATCCTTGGCGTCGGCGGAATCGTTCAAACTGTTGGTGTCGTCTGAATCGCTTTTGTTTTGGGATGCGGATTCACTCTGACATTTTTCCGTGTTTTTATTCGCGCTGTCTGTTCCCTCGTCAAAAGGAAAACCGTCAACAAAGTCAACTTGTTCGACAGAGGAGACTCCTTTGGCAGCTTTTTCGATTTCCTCAGGAGAAGCGGATGAGGACAGGCTGCAATAAAAGCCTTTTTTTGTGATAAATTCGGAGGCGCCTTGGTCGGTGTTCAAATCTTCGGGAAGGGTACGAATGACTTTTCCCAAGGAATCCAGCTTGTTTACCAGCAAAAACGCCCGCACGTTTTCCATCTGGCAGTCCGATGAGAAACGGACGTGGAGATAGTAGGTCGCGCCCTCTTGGGGTTCTTCCTCCGTTTGTACAGATTCTTCACTTGATACTTCAATAGAAGGCTCCTCGGAAGGTTCCTCAGAAAGCTCTTCCTGCATCGGAACGGCGGGTTCATCCTCTCCCTTCATTTGTTTCAGCAGTTGAGAGATTCTTTCGATGAGGCTGTCATTTTCCGTGTCCAGCTCTTGGCTGTTCCGGATCTTTTCCATCTCTGTCTTTAGAAAATCAGAGACTTCCAGCACCAAGTCCATCACATCCTGGAAATATCCGTCCCTCACGCCGTTTTCCCGTATGTAATAGAAGAGATCCTCCAGCCTATGGGAGACATGGCTGAGAAGGTCGAATTCCATCATGGCGGAAGAGCCTTTGATGGTATGCATGATGCGGAATATTTCATTTATATTTTCAGCGGAAAGGCTGCCGTTTTTCTCCGATTGCAGCAATATCTCGTCCAGTTGATCCAGCAGCATTGAAGACTCAAACAAATACATTTCTAACATTGAATCGTTTTCGACCATTGTTTCCCGCCTTTCATGAATATCTGAGATGCCTTTTATCGCATTTTACCCTATTTTGGCAATTTTGTCACAGCACATATATTATAAATCGACAAAATTCGGATAAAAATTAGCCAATTCAAAAAGTTGTATTTGGTGTTCGCCAAAAACACGCTCCGTGTTTTTCTGGGCGGAATGTTGTGATATAATATCTGCAATTAAATGGCGTGTCGAAAAATGTCTGTTTAGAGAATAAGGAGAGTATCGTGGTAGACGTTTTAAAGATCACTTCCCCTGTGGAGATAAAAAACAGAATACAGAATACGCCGAGACAGCAGCCTGCGGATGCTATCTTCGACTTGACTAATCCCAACGCTATTCCAAAGGACACAGTGAAAGGCAAGCAGATCGACGAAGACAGCACCAAACAGGCTTTGCTTCAGAACCTGAACCGCGAAATCTATCGACCCCTGCTGAATCAGACCAAAGCCCAGGCCGACAGCCTGAGAAAGCTGGTTTTATACGCGAAGCTCTTTGAAGTTTCCTCGGGAGTAATTACGGAGGATTTCCTGACACAATTTTTTGTCCTTCCCAAAGAACTGCTGGCGGAACTGTTGAAGAGAGAGGAGTCGGCAACCATCTTTAAGGGTGATTTCTTTGACGCCCTTCGCGTGCTATCACAAAATAAAGGACAGCCCAAACTGCAGGAGGCCATCATATCAATTCTCAAACATTTCGACAGCTATGTGAACCGGGATCATTCGCTTCAGGCCGTATTGATCCGCAGCCGAAGCCTTTTGGATTTATTGGTGATGAGTGACAGGCAGATCCTGCAAAATCAGATCGCAAAGCTGAAGGGGATGCTGGATGGGGCCAAGCTTCAGGCTATGATGTTGGGTGAGAGCGTATCGGATGCGGAGCAGACCGGCGCAGGCAAGCCCGAGGCGGGGCAAGGGGCTGCCGACGGGGCGGAGGCGGAACAGCTGGGCGGAACTGCATCCACGGCAGAGCAGACCGACGGGAGCATGCCCGAGGCTCCCAGGCTCAATATGGCTAGGATCGCCGCAGAAGAAGAGAGCTACAAGGAGATCATCAAATTCCTGAAGAACGAATTCGTCCCCATATTGCGAGCCATCACTGCCAATTACTCCCCGGTGGATAAAGTATACGACCACATGATCTCCATCATCCATTACATTGTCCGCTATGACAAGGCGGACCTGAAAATGCTGGAGGAGGCTTTCGACCAATTCGCCGAGGAATTAAGACCGCTTTTCCCCAACCTGACGGAAGATGACATATCAGATATGAAGGAAACCCTGATGCGCACCGCCAGGGAGATTAAGGAACAGACAGAGCAGCTGGGCACGCTGAAAGACCGGGAAGGCGGGC
>DGEG01000138.1 GCA_002385825.1 Firmicutes bacterium UBA3932
CGTGGTTTTCCTTATACAAAAAAGGCTGCTTTGCAAACCAGGCAAAGCAGCCTTTGATCTCAATATGTCTTTATACGTATTTTCTCATATATTTCAGCGCATTTTTTTCTAACCGGCTGACCTGAGCCTGGCTGATGCCGATTTCTTCCGCCACCTCCATCTGGGTCCGCCCTTCAAAAAAACGCATCATCAATATATTTCTCTCCCTGTCAGGGAGCTTGCTCATAGCTTCCGTAATAGATATATTATCCATCCATTTTTCATCGGTGTTGACTGTATCCTTCACCTGATCCATCACATATAGAGCGTCTCCCTCATCGTGAAATACCGGCTCAAAAAGTGAGATGGGATCCTGTATGGAGTCAAGCGCAAGCACCACGTCTTCCACGGCAACATCCAGTTCCTTGGCAATCTCCGAGATGGTGGGCTCCCGATGGCTTTGCTTCGTGAGCCTTTCTTTTGCCTGAAGCGCTTTATATGCCATGTCCCTTAAAGAACGGCTGACCCGGATCGCATTGTTGTCCCTGAGATAGCGCCGTATTTCACCGATGATCATGGGTACCGCGTAAGTGCTGAATTTAACATTGTGTGAAGTGTCAAAGTTATCCAGAGCTTTTATAAGACCGATGCAACCCACTTGGAACAGGTCGTCCGGGTTTTCTCCCCGATTGCTGAACCTCTGTATGACAGAAAGCACCAGTCTTAAGTTTCCCCTGATAAATTCATCTCTCGCCTCTTTGTCTCCCTGTTTGATTTTCTCGATCATCTCCTTCATTTCTGCGTCTTTGTACACGGGTAGTTTAGATGTATTAACGCCACAGATTTCAACTTTCGCTGCCATTTCAATTATCCCCGCTTCCCTGTTTGCCCCCTTTAGCAAACTAAGTCAGTCTTATTTTATTTATGTACAGCGCCCCCTTTTTTCATACTGTCGAAAGCTGTCCTACCCCAATTTACGTATCTCTTTTTGCAGACGTATAATGATCTTTTTCTCCAGCCTGGAAATATAGGATTGGGAAATACCCATCCTGTCGGCCACTTCTTTTTGGGTCATTTCCCGGCCGCTCACCAGGCCAAAACGCATCTCCATGATCTGCTTTTCCCTTAAACTCAGCTTTTTCATCGCATACCAGAGCAGATTGCGATTCACTTCTTCCTCGATATGGTTGTAGACGATATCGCTTTCCGTTCCCAGAATATCCGACAGCAAAAGTTCATTTCCGTCCCAATCCACATTGAGAGGTTCGTCGAAAGAAACTTCCGTTCTCGTGCGGCTGTTGCGACGAAGATACATGAGGATTTCGTTCTCAATACACCGGGAAGCGTAGGTGGCCAGTTTGATGTTCTTATTAGGATTAAAGGTGTTAACTGCTTTTATGAGACCGATGGTTCCGATGGAGATCAAATCTTCCACATTGACACCTGCGTTTTCAAATTTTTTGGCAATGTAGACCACCAGACGAAGATTGCGTTCGATTAAAATGGTTTTCGCCTCCTGGCATTGCTTCATCCTTTCTTCGTCAACAACTTGCTCTTCGGGAAGTATCAGCTGAACGATCAGCTGTTTCTCTTCCTCCGGAGAAAGAGGCGCGGGAAGAGCGTCGCTTCCACCTATGTAATAGAGTCCTTTTTCGGCAGACCATCTCTCAACCCTCAAGCGCAAACGGATCCAAAGCAGCCGGGCTCTTTCCCAACAGTTCAGCCATTTCCTTATATTGGTCCCTTCTCTATTCACCTTGCAGAATGCCTCCTTCCGTCAATGCCTCATGCAGTAATACGTCGTATTGTTTCCCGTCATGACCGACGGGCAATTCTCCCTTTGAGACTGCCAGTATGATGTTCACAGGCCGGGGTTTGCTATCGGGTGTGATCAAAGCAGCGCTGTCCGGACGAATTCCTGCGAGCAGGCCACCCTCTTTGCCTACGCCCCGGTATGGAACTATGCAGAATTGCGCCTCTTCCGGCTCCAACTTTTCTATCACTTTCTCAGTTGTCACGCAGACCGGCCGCCCGCTGATAGGATCTCGTAAAAAATTCCCCGTATCCACGAAACCCTCCATCGTCACGGTTCGGCTGCCTAAAGTTACGCGCAGCTTTGCCTCGGTTCTGTCTTTTCTGAGACGAGCTCTTATGAAACAAGAAAAGGCGTAAATGCAGCCCCATGCCAGCGCCATCCCCAAAAACACCCTGATGTAAGTGATTTGACCTATGTAAAACGCTCCTCTCGCCGTTATCCCCGTACTGTTGAAAAAATAAAGAGAAGCGATGACGATTCCTCCCATGGCAAAGCTCACCAGGTAGAATACCAGTAAAGCCCTCAAAATACCCTTTCCGCGAAGGGAGGGAAAGACCAAAAGGACTACTGCCGCAGAAAAGATTAGTTTGAACAAAGTCGCAAGCCACCAGGTCAATCCCTCCCAAAACAGAATGAATGCATAGAGCCCGCAGAGCACACTTCCGAGAACAAGCCTGGGCCAGGAGGAAGGGAAGCCGCATATCCTGCGCGTCAGAAGCAGTATCATTAAACCCGCCACTCCGTTTTCCAGAAAAAGATACTCTGCGTAAATGACCATAGAAAAACCCCTCCGCCGGCTTTCATAGGATTATAGCCTGTCAGAGGGGTATTATTTGTCACATTTTATTGTCGATTGAATTCTATTTCTCCACCGCTTTTTTTGCCGTCTCCGCCAGCTGAGCAAACCCTGCCGGATCATGCACTGCCATTTCGGACAGCATCTTGCGGTTGATTTCGATACCGGAAAGTTTCAGACCGTTCATCATCTTGCTATAGGAAAGGCCGTTCATTCTGGCGCCTGCGTTGATTCTGGTAATCCAGAGCCTTCTGAAGTCTCTCTTTCTATGCTTTCTTCCGATGTAAGCAGATCTCAAGGATCTCATGACAGCCGGTTTTGCCGCCCTGAAGGTCGTGCGCTTGGCTCCATAAAAACCTTTCGCCTGCTTTAATATTTTTTTATGTCTCTTACGAGAGTTAAGTCCTCTTTTTACTCTTGCCATTTTTTCTTACCTCCTAAACTATACGTTCAATACGTTCTTGATTCTTTTCTCGTCAGCTTTGGTCAGTATTGTGGATTGTCTCAATCCCCGTTTTCTCTTCGCGGTCTTCTTGGTAAGAATATGGCTCTTATATGCCTTATGTCTCATAACCTTACCGGTTCCGGTGATCTTGAATCGCTTGCTTGCTCCCCTATGGGATTTCATCTTTGCCATTTTACTATAACCTCCCTAATACGAATACAATACGTGGTTTTGTTTATTTAACCTTCGGTGCTAAAATCATAATCAGGCTCCTGCCTTCAAGGAGGGGCGCTCTTTCAACGTTGCCTGCATCAGATATGGCTTCCGCAAATCTCTGCATGACCCTCTGTCCCACATCGACATGATCTCTTTCACGGCCGCGGAAACGCAAGCTTACCTTTACCTTGTCTCCTTCTTTTAAGAATTTGGCCGCGTTGTTGGCTTTCACCATCAAGTCATGTTCCTCAATAAAAGTGGACAGGCGAATTTCTTTGAGTTCAACTATATTTTGTTTCTGCTTTTTGCGGGCTTCTTTTTCCTTTTTCTGAAGGTCATATCTGTACTTTCCATAGTCCATAATCTTGCAGACCGGGGGTTTCGCCTGAGGCGCAACTTTGACCAGGTCTAATTTCCTGTCAATGGATAATTGCAATGCCTCTTCAATCGGCAGAATCCCCAATTGCGTCCCGTCACTGTCGATTACTCTGACTTCCTTATCACGAATTTCTTCGTTGATCTGGTTTTCCCTAATAATGTTTAGCACCTCCTAGAATAAATAAAGCGGCTACTTTTAAGTATCCGCCTCCAAACAAAACCACCATTCAAAAATTCAAAGCAACAGCCGTTATTTTGTCAGTGTCTTTGTATTAACCGTCACTGGCCGGAGCCGTGAGGTGAGAAGCGGATGACTTCTGCTTACTGTTTACTGATTGAGAATACCACAAGGTTGCGGCCTTGTCAAATTTTTTTAGTGATTTTTTTCGATCTTTTTTCCATCTCTTCGTGGTTGAGAATCTTCTTTCTGGAGATCAACGTTTTACAGCTGTCACAAAAATATCCTACTGCACCGCAGCCTTCAAGTCTTTTCAATTTAGAAAAACACTTGGGACAATAAAAATCTTCCATAAGTCGCCACCTCCTAAAACGAAGTTACCGATATTATTATCATATCACCCATGCCATTAGATTGCACATATATTTTGATCCCTGGAGAAAACAACTTACCACCATATTTATAAAATCAAAAGGGACAGTCCCTTTTGATTTTCCTATGAATTTTATTCGTAGAAGTAAGAAACACTAAAGGTGATTTATTCAAACATTTGCAATCAAATAAATATGGACAGGGGTGAAAAACGCTTGAGTAAAGTAACAGCTAAGAACCAGTTACAGGGAAAAGAGATCAAAAAAGGCTATTTGGACGAAGCTGTGCACGGCTACAATACCAGAACGGCCATGGAAGAAGCCGCCCGCTGCGTATTGTGCTACGATGCCCCGTGCAGCAAAGGATGTCCCGCCGACACCAAACCTGCTGATTTTATCAGATCAATCCGCTTTCGGAATTTCAAAGGAGCCGCAGCTACCATTCGGGAAGCCAACGCCTTGGGCGGATGCTGCGCAAAAGTATGTCCTTATGACAGGCTGTGCGAAGAAGCATGCAGCAGAACAGGCATCGACAGGCCGATACAGATCGGAAAGCTTCAGGCCTTTGCCGTGGATATAGAGAAAAAATTTAATATGAAGATTCTAGAGGCGAAGGAAGCCACCAAAGAAAAAGTCGCATGTATCGGTGCAGGGCCAGCCTCTTTGTCCTGCGCTTCGAGACTGGCCAGAGAAGGCTACCAGGTAACCATATTTGAGTCCTTTGACAAGCCCGGCGGAATGTTGACTTATGGAATTATTCTTTCCAGGCTTCCCCAGGACGTAGTGGATTTCGACATTGAAAAAGTAAAAGAGTTAGGTGTCAAATTCGTGTTCAATACCAAAGTCGGACAAGACGTCACCATCGATGATTTGAAAGAACAAGGCTATAAAGCATTCTTTATCGGTACCGGACTTTGGAAGCCCAGGAAGATCGATATACCCGGCGCCGATTTGAAAGGTGTTCGATATGCCATAGAATTCCTGAAAGAAGCAAGGTCTTCAAAGGGAGAAATGAAGGTGGATGGAAACGTAATCGTAATCGGAGGCGGAAATGTGGCAATGGACTGTGCAGCGACGGCCAAGCTTCTCGGCGCAGAGCGGGTCACCATTGTATATAGAAGAACTATTGAAGAAGCCCCGGCAGATATTGCGGAAATAGAATATGTCCAGTCCCTTGGAATCAGCATCATAACTAAGTATGCGCCAAAAGAAATTCTCGAAGACGACGGAAAAGTCGCCGGTCTTATCGCTGCGGGAACGGATGACTTCTCCGAGCTCAAGCTGAAGGCAGACATGATCGTGTTTGCCATAGGCCAAGAAGCTGAAGACATGAGAAAAATCGTACCGGCAATCGAACTGAATGAAAACGGGACCATTTCCTGCGATATCGCAAAGGGATTTACGAATATAGAGGGTATTTTTGCAGCCGGAGATATAGTAAACGGCGGTAAGACAGTAGTGGAAGCAGTGGCCCAGGGGAAATCCGTCGCCGAAAGCATCATGAAGTATCTCTCTCAGAAAGAAGGTGTCAACTAATGGCTAATAAAGCAGACTTATCTATAGAATATTTAGGAGTTAAATGCGAAAATCCGTTTTTCCTATCCTCCTCTCCCGTAGCCGGCAGCTACGATATGGTTAAGAAAGCTTTCGAAGCGGGATGGGGCGGCGTTTTCTTTAAAACCGTAGGTATTTTCATAGCAGACGAATGTTCCCCCAGGTTCGATAATATCGCAAAGGAGTCAACACCCTGGATCGGATTTAAAAACATGGAACAGATATCCGACAAGCCCCTGGAGGATAATCTTCAAGCTATGTACCGCCTTAAGCGGGATTATCCCGATAAGGTACTGGTCGCAAGCATTATGGGAAGCAGCGAGGAAGAATGGAGCGAGCTTGCCAAACTGGTTACCGAAACGGGTGCCGACATGATTGAGTGCAACTTCTCCTGCCCCCAGATGACCAGCCACGCCATGGGATCCGATGTGGGCCAGAACCCGGATTTGGTCCGGGAATACTCAAAAGCCGTATCCAGCGCCACAGACCTACCGGTAATCGCAAAGATGACACCTAACATTGGGAACATGGAGGAGCCGGCCATCGCAGCCATAGAAGGCGGCGCTGCAGGTATCTCGGCGATAAACACCATTAAGTCCATCACCAATATAGACCTGGAATTTAAGACCGCCATGCCGGTTGTTAACGGCAAATCGTCTATTTCAGGTTACTCAGGAGCGGCGGTAAAGCCAATCGGGTTGCGGTTCATTGCACAGATGAAGCAGCATCCCCTCCTTAAAAACATCCAGATGAGCGGCATAGGAGGCATTGAAACCTGGCGGGATGCCCTTGAATATATACTGGTCGGCTGCCATAACGTACAGGTCACCACCGCTGTCATGCAGTACGGATACAGAATCGTTTCGGATATGATCAGCGGATTGTCCTACTATATGGAAGAAGAAGGCTTTGAAAAAGTGGAAGATATGGTGGGACTGGCGCTACCCAACATTATCCCGGCGGAAGAGCTTCAACGCAACTTCAAAATCATCGTCGATATAGACCACGATTTATGCATAGGCTGCGGAAGGTGCTATATTTCCTGTTTTGACGCTGCCCACCAGGCTATAAACTGGGATTTTGAAAACAGGCGGCCAACTATCAATGACGAGTGCGTCGGCTGCCATCTCTGCATCAACGTATGCCCGGTTCTAAACTGCATCAGGCCGGCGAAAATTGTCTGGAAAGAGGATTGGAAGATTACGCCGGAGGAGATCAATTTCAAGACAAGATATGAGTAAATTTACAAAAACAGGGGACAAGGATGCCATACCTTGTCCCTCATAATATCTTACGGTGCTACGTTCGTTAATTTTTCAATCGTTTTTTGATCAATATGCTTTCCCAGGGTCTCTATGCCCCGATCTAAATTTGGCGGACGTTCAGACGAACCGTGACAATCAGATGCCAGCAAATGCACCAAGCCCGCGTCAATCCATTTCAAAGCTTTTCTCCTGGTAAAAAAACCATCCAATGCCTCCACATTCAGCTGTACAAGCATGCCCAAACTAATTAACTCCCGCAAGGGCGTTATATCTTTAATAAAATGGAAATAACGGTCTATATGCGCGAGCACCGGGATGATCCTACGGTTGCAGATCAATCTTTCAAGAGTTATATATATATCCTCGCTCCAGGGTTCTGCCGGCAGCTCTATCATCATATAACGACTTTCGCCGATACATAGCTTCTCGAGACACGCCTCTTCTAAAACAGCCAGTTCCGGAAAATAATATACTTCCGCACCGGGTATTAGGGTCGGCCACCCGGCAGTTGTAAAAACGGATTCTCCCGCATCACATTCTCCATGGGAGACGGCTCCCAAAATGTATTCTTTTAACCTGGAAAGCGATTTGTCCCTTCTCCTTGAAAAGCTTTCCGGATCCTCTTTATGCGGATAGAAATGAGGAGTCAGTACAACCGCCTTAACGCCCATATTCATGCAGCGTTCAAGCATTGCTGCGGACTCCTCCGTGCTTTTGCTTCCGTCGTCCATTGACGGAAGAATATGTGTGTGCCAATCAATCATGGCGCTCATAGTCTCTGTAATAATAGTAACGTTTGTATTTACCGTATCTGGTTCTACGTTTACTCTGGTACATTCTGTCATTTAAGACCAACCCCAATATCTTCGCATTCACGAACAACAGTTTATTCATCGCCTCCGCCACCTCATCCTTCCTGCTGACATTTTCCCTGGTTACCATGATTATTCCATGCACGAGTCTGGATACCACAGTCGCATCGGTAACGACATTTATCGGTGGGGTATCTATAAAGATATAGTCATATTCGGCCTTAAGGCTTTCAATCAGATCCTTCATGGTGTCGGAGGCCAGCAGCTCCACCGGATTAGGTGGAATATTGCCGCTGAAAATAACGTCCAGGTTTTCATAGCCTGAAGCGCTAATTACCTCTCTGGGTGTAACAAACCTTGCCAATACATCGGAAAGGCCGGCGCCTTCTCCGGCATTGAGTATTTTTTTTATGTTGGGCCTACGCATATCCGCATCGATGAGTATCACCTTGCTGCCAGTTTCGGCAAAGGTGATGGCGAGGTTCAACACGGTGGTGCTTTTTCCTTCACTGGGAACTGCGCTGGTTACGCCTATGACCTTACAGCCTTCCTCGGGAACGGAAAACATTACGTTGGTACGCATGGCCTTGTAAGCTTCCCTGACATGAAAAGCTGTGTTTTCGCTTAAGAGAGCGCCGCCACCGTTGATGTTGTTTTCTGTCGTGCCCCTCTTTTTAAAGTTTAATAAAATCTTGCCTGCTTTATTGATAGCCATACTTACCTCCGTAAATGTAACCTACAACCTTCCCCCTGTTGCCGTTTTCAATGGAAGGAATAACCCCCAGAACTGGTAAATCCGTAAGTCTCCTCAGGTCTTCTTCGGAGCGGATTTTCACATCCAACATATCCAACAGAAGGGCAAGAAGCACGCTCAAAACCAGTCCGAGGAGCAAACCTATGGCCGTATTAAGCTTGACGTTGGGAGT
>DGEG01000084.1:0-196 GCA_002385825.1 Firmicutes bacterium UBA3932
GACGGACGGAAGGTACTGCGACACGCATCAAAGGCAAATGGATGCTTATTACAACAAATATGAACGAGATCCCCAAACAAGAAAACGCTATGACCGGAGATGGAAACGCATCAGGGACAGATATATATCAGAGTACCCGCTTTGCGAGGAGTGTCAAAAGTACGGAAGGCTAACACCAGCCGAAGAGGTACATCAT
>DGEG01000084.1:539-1806 GCA_002385825.1 Firmicutes bacterium UBA3932
TAGGGTGAAGTGCTCCCCTCAGCGTGGACAACATGAGCAAGCTTTGAAACCGAGTCCTCATTCCATGGTATAATGTAAATGCTTTACCAATACGCAGGATAGGGCAACGCTGGAGAGCGACCTGAGCAGCGTATTGGGTTTGCGGGGAAGGCGATGTCGTCAGGCATCGTCTTTTTCATTGCCTTTCCCGGAAACCAAAGCGTTAAACTCCGGGGGGTCGGGGGCGGAGCCCTTGACATTGCATTCATCGCTTATGCAGGATAACGGATACACCCCTGTTTTTATGTACTCATAGTACTCGTTCGGTGAAAGCTTTGCAAGCGACCATTGGTAACGTTCGTTGTTGTAGTAATCGATCCAATCCAGCACTTTCCTTTGAATCTGCTGATGAGCGTCGCTGTTAAGCAGGCGTATTTCGTCCTTCATGTGCCCGAATAAGCTCTCCTGCGGGGCGTTGTCCCAACAGTTGCCCCGGCGGGACATCGATCTGCGCAGCTCATAGTTCCCCAGTATCTCAACAAACTTGGTGCTTGTGTAATGGCAGCCTTGATCCGAATGTATCAGCGTATCGGTGCGAAGCTCGCCGCCATGGTTATTTATCAGCTGTTTGACCGTATCAAGAACAAAATCCACCTCAAGGGAAGTACTGCATACGCAGGCCAGCACCTGCTTCGTAAACGCATCCATGATCACCGAAACATAGGTGTACTTCAGAGAGCCGCCCGCATGGTGGGAATAGCGAGGTATGTAGGTTATATCTGTCAGCAACACTGTTCTCGGGCCAAAAGCCTTGAATTGCCGGTTTAAAACATTCGGAGCGACATTGTTCGTCTGCATAGCCTTGGAAATCCTGCGATATGGGTTCGGCTTGCGGATGGGACAGCGGAGGTTGTACTTTGCCATAAGCCGCCGTATTTTCTTTGGATTCATAACAACCGGCGGCTTCTGATGCAGCAAGCGCATATGTATGCCCCTGACGCCTTTGTCATAGCCGCGATACTGAAATGCCAGCAGAATCAGCTCAAAATCCGCTCGATCCTGCTCTTCAAGCTCCTTCCGTTTCTTTTCGCAAGCGACCCAGTTGTAGTAGCCGGAGCGGGAAACGCGGGTAAAGCTCAATAACCTCGCCTTTGGCATTCCGGATAATCTGTGCGTATGCCTTGCCCCATAATAAAAGATGACTCATAAGTGTTTCGCGGAACACGAATGAAGTCATCTCGGGGTTAGGCTCTTCGTGGAGTTATCGGAACAATATCAACACTTTCGG
>DGEG01000084.1:1982-4000 GCA_002385825.1 Firmicutes bacterium UBA3932
ATATCAACACTTTCGGAACAATATTGTGCTATTACCGGAACAATAGCGTTCATATTAAAAAAGATTCCGTCGGCAGGTTCGGTCAAATATTTCCCATCTTCCGTGGATAAAAGCGGCATGAAAAAAGCACCTATCGTTTCTGATAGATGCTTTAAACTCGCCGTCTAGCACTTAATCCTGCAATATTCTCAAATACATATCCAAACGTTCGTTTATATATCCCGCAAAGAGTTTTTCCATTGCTGTAATGCTATGCTTTGCATGGTACTCATCAAATGCTCTGTAATAGGCAACCCGGTCGGTAAATTTAATGTCAATCGGAGGATACCCCGCTTTCATCAGCTCAAAGTTGACAAGCAGGCGCCCGGTCCTTCCGTTACCGTCAATGAAAGGATGAATGCTCTCAAATTCAAGATGAAAACGAGCCAGTTTTGTTACGATATGCTCCGTGCTCCAGTTATATGCGTCAATGAGTTGCTCAATTGCCGGCTGGATGAGGTATGGCTGAACCGGTTCATGTTTTGCTCCCATGATGCGAACAGGCACACGGCGGTATACACCCCTGTCATCCTTCTTGTCTGCAAGCACCAGGTAATGAACCTGTTTGATGATGCTTTCACTCAGCTGAATATTCTTTTTCGTCAGCTCACAGACAAATTCAAATGCCTCCTTGTGGCCTACTGCCTCCAAATGGTCCTTCAAAGGTTTCCGGTCAACAGTAAGGCCTCTGAGAACCATATCGGTTTCGCGCAGTGTAAGCGTATTCCCCTCGATTGCGTTGGAGTTATAAGTGTATTCTACAATGAACTCTTCCTGAAGCCTCTTAACTTCACCTTCTGTCAAGGGGCGCCTTGTGTCCAGTTCTTCCTTTTTTCGGTCGATTATATCCAACAGGCTTTCTTTGGACTTATACCTTCGGTCAGCCGGTTTTACTGCATCTTGCGGAATCTTCCATCTTCGTCCTTCTTGATATGCACCCGGGATTTTTCCTTCGGAACACAATACCCGAACTCTTCTGTTCGAAATGCCCCATCTTTCCGCGGCTTCCTTTGTACTCATAAACATAAACATCCCTCCAGTCATAGATATTATACCGCATTATCGGAACAATATCAACACTTCGGAACAATATTTTACGGTTATCGGAACAATAGTATTTGCTGAGTTGTGCTTCCGCTCGTATAATGATGAAAAGTTTGAAATGACCTCAGATGAGTTTACAGGATACTACAACATTCTGAATGCACGGGCTGAAGCAAATGATAAAAAGACTACAGCGAGCGACTTTCTTGAAGATCTATGTTCAAACTTATGTCTGATGTACTTTGAAGGTAACAGCTATCACTTCACTCATCAGTCTTTTCAAGAATACTTTTGTGCACTGTTCTTTTCTAAACAGAAGGATAAGCTTATTGCTAAACTTGGTGATTTCTTCGAGAAGCATCAGAGGCGAATGTTCGGCGACCGGACATTCTATATGCTCTACGACATGGTTACTGAAAAAGTTGAAGAGTATATCTTCCTGCCATTTTTAACCGCGCTTTTTGATAAATGTGAAGAAGCAGATGGATACTGGACTTTTCTTGAAGAGATGTACCCGCAGATAACTTATTCATCTGAAGATGAGTATTATCGTTTTTCACGTAGGATTGCTGAACCCCATTCATTTCTGTTAAGCGCAAGCCTAAATATTATCGGGTTCAATGGGAGCGGGAGATATGGGAAAGACATCATTACTCTTGCAGATCTTCCATATTATGAAGTATTGGAGTCCCTTTTGGGGGGTTGAGGATACAGGATAGGTGTAATTTATAAAGTATTTGGTTGTTAGTACATTTAAAATCCCTGTTATATTTTATAAGATTATTTTAATAAAGTGTAATTGAATATTCTGCCAGGCACATTGGAACAGGCTTGGCAAAAAGGCCTTAGTTAAAATTTGGTGTAAAAAGTAGCTCATTTTAATTAAGTATTGTTTAAAACATCCGAACGGAGCTTTTTATAAAAATTCATATTAA
>DGEG01000084.1:4260-4477 GCA_002385825.1 Firmicutes bacterium UBA3932
AATTTAAAAAACAAGTTAAATCATAGACAGTCTGTTTTTTTTTTTGCTACAATAGGAGTGTGATAATATGTTTGACCAAGCACAGAAGAAATGGTCATCAATTGATGAAATAGCAGAACATTTGGGCGTTAGTAAAGATACCATTCGAATATGGATAAAAAAGAAAGAAATGCCTGCATATAAAATTGGAAAACAATGGAGATTTAAGATTAGCGAA
>DGEG01000168.1 GCA_002385825.1 Firmicutes bacterium UBA3932
TGATACACTCCCGATGTCAAAATGATACTCTTAATAAGCACAGGTGACAAAGTCACAACGGATACATAGTAATAAGTCCTTATAAGCATTAAATTTATAAAATATGTAAATACCTTGCAAAAAAGCCTGCCAGGTGAGATAATGGAAAAAATGAATAAGGCGGAGGAAGCAACATGCAGCTAGAAGGGACATGGACGGGAGTGCTTTTCATAGACAAACTCCGGCAATTTATCGAAGACGAGTTTTTCCAGATAGAATTCCTTCCGATAGGGACGGATAAAGTGATTGTAGCTACGGTAAAGGAGCAGGGGCAGAGGGAAAGTCTTTCTCCGGACAAAGAGACTATAACATATAGGGCGACAGGAAGAATAGATTCCGAAAGCGGCGAACTTCGACTTGTATATGAGACAAGAAGTTCACTTGCCGGAAAAGAAGCCCAGAGTGTAGAACTCATAGCCAAGGTCAACGAGAATACCGGGACCATGAAAGGGCATTACCGGTTGATGTCTCAGGCAGAACCCCAGGCTTCCTTCATACTTAGAAAGACAGAAAAAGAGCCTCTGTGACAGATAATCACGAGGCTCTTTCAGCTTTATTGCATCTCAGTCATATTTAACCAGATCAACGGCATTCTTGCCGTAAATGTAGCCGAGTATCAGCGGAATCAGGTTAATGATAATAAAGTATTTAAACTGGGGATTAGCCATGCTCCCAAACAGAACGAAAAGGGATCCTATGGTGGCGAACAGGGGGAATAAAATCCCGTAGCCAATGCCTCGCAGTTCTCTTTTTCTCCACATATTGAATACTACCAAATACAGGGGAACGTAGAGCAAATAGCTCATAGCAATGGCAATTTCCGATATATCGCCGTTAATCAACCAACCAAATTCGTTTTGTAAATAATGGATTACCCACCATATCAGGCATACGGCTATAGCAAAAATCGCCGAATTTACCGGCATCCTGCTGTTGGGATTGAGCTTTTTCAAACTCTCGGAACCGGGAAGAGCATTTCTGAGCGCCAGCGAATAGGGGAGACGGATGCTTCCCAGTATTACTCCGTTGGTGGTTCCCATGACGGAAATGGTAACAAAAGCCGTTATCATTGTAGCAAAGGTCTTACCCATAAGGCTTTCGGCGATGAGGGTTACGCTGGCATCACCCATTTCCATTACACGCTCGGGGCCGATATAGCCGCAGATTCCAAGGAAGTACATAAGGTATGCGATAAGTATGCAGAGGGGAGCGGCCACCAGGGCTCTGGGCATGTTTCTTCTGGAATTTACCACTTCATGGGCAACCGCCATGGAGACCACCCATCCGTCAAAGGAAAATGCCACGGGGCCGATGGCGGCCACCCAGGTCAAGGTTTTTGTGGCTTCTATGGCTTGGGGGGAAGGATTAAGGACTACACCGACGGGATCACCCAGCAAGATGCCGCCGATTGCCACTACGAACAGGGGGATCAGTTTGATGACCACCGCAATCTCCTGAAAGCGGCCTCCCGCTTTAGCGGAAGCTATGTTGAAGCCATAGCAGATCAGGAACCAGGCAAAGCCTGTGGCAATCCACCCGTTGAATCCCCAGTCGAGGCCAAAAAGAGAACAGAAATAAATGCCGGTTACCCAGGAGAGGATAACAGTAAGCGTCGGGTAGTACACAAAAGTTTGGAACCATCCAAACATAACCGCCCAACGCTTTCCGATAAATTCGTTATAGTAAGTAATAGGCCCGCCGGGTTTGTCCGTCCTTGCCGCCAGTTGGCTGAAACAGAGGCTCCCGAAAATTATAGTGAATGAGGCGATGCAGAAAATCAGTGCTGCCAAACCCACATTTCCGCCGGTGTAATTCAGCATATCATCGGATTTGAAGAATATGCCGGAGCCGATAACAATGCCGACGATCATTGCCACCGCAGTGAATAGACTGTATTCACGCTTCTGTGTTTCCAAGTAGGTCACATCCTTTCCTGAAATATAAAAATAGAATGATTTCAATAACAATCCAATTGTTAATTGGAGGGTTACCCGTTGGAATCAGTAGTTTTAAGCTCCTTTTTGTCCGGCAGCTGAGAAACAATAACACCTACAAACATAAGGACGCATCCGAGCAATTCCCTGCCTGACATAATCTCGCGAAGCAACAGGAAACCGAAGACTGCGCCGAATACCGCTTCTAAGCTCAGGATTAAAGAAGCGACTGTAGGCGATGTATGTCTCTGGCCGAGAATTTGGAATGTGAAACCGCCGCCGCAGGAAAATACTCCGGCATAAAGGATGGGGATGGCGGCGCTTAATATTGATTCAAGGGACGGACGTTCAAAGATCAGCATGCCTAAGGTACTCCAGGCTGCTGCTACTGCGAATTGGGTAGCGGCCAATTTAACTCCGTCTACATACGGATTGAAATGATCGATGAAGAGAACGTGAGCAGCCCAGAAAAATGCACCGATGAGCACTATGAAATCCCCGGGTACGATGGTGAGAGATTCTGTAATAGTGAGAAAATAAAGGCCCACCGTACCGCAGATTACACCGATCCAGCACAGGATTCCCGGGCGCTGTTTCAGCAAGAGACCGAAAATGGGAACCAGAACTATGTATAACGCGGTAATGAATCCGGCCTTGCCCGCCGTGGTAAATACCAACCCAAACTGTTGGAAGATGGAGGCAATGAAGAGAACGGTCCCGCAAACACCTCCGGCCACCAGGAGGGATTTTCTTTTTTTTGGGGTCTCATCAGATAGGGATGAGGTTGTGCCTTCGTCGTCTACCGACGAATCATCCTGTTTTATGTTGGTCCTGTTCATCAAGAAAAGTATGGGTATTAGTACAGCTGCGCCTAACCAAAAACGAACCGCTGTAAAAGTTAGGGGGCCGACATAATCCATTCCCACGCGTTGGGCAACGAAGGCCAGAC
The DNA here is from genome assembly GCA_002385825.1 of Firmicutes bacterium UBA3932. Lineage (GTDB taxonomy): Bacteria > Bacillota > Clostridia > Peptostreptococcales > Anaerovoracaceae > UBA1426. The sequence continues at coordinate 2,923 of DGEG01000168.1, forward strand.
CCCAGATAAGGGCGGTCATTAAAAGAAAAAAGTTCCCGATTAGTTTCTTCTTATTCATTTTGCACTCCAGATTCTTTCCGCTTTGCGGTTGCGACACATCGCTATTCTACTATTAAATATGATTGCTCAAACCTTGTCAAGATGGTATACTATTCGCACTAAACTATACTAAGACCTATTATAATTCAAAAAATAAATTCTTGGGAGCATCTAGAGGGCATTTGAAATATGAACAAGAAGAAATACAAGGATATTTTATACCCGGTCAGAGAAGTTAAGGATCTTAAGGATCTGATATATAGCAGCGTAGAGCTGTACGGGGACAGGAACGCTTTTTTGGTCAAAGATAACCCTAAAGAAGGGTACAAGCCTGTAACCTACAAGCGGGTGCTGAATGAAATGAATGCTCTCGGTACGTCTCTTATTAATAGAGGTTTCAGAGGGCAGAAGATTGCCGTCATCGGAGAAAATCGATACGAATGGGTGCTTTCCTATTTTTCTGTATGCTGCGGAACGGGCATTTTAGTGCCTATAGAAAGAGAGCTTTCCGCAGAGGATGTAAAAGGACTACTGCTTCGTTCCGGCGCCACGGCAGTAATTCACTCCGGAAAGACGGAGAAATTAGTAGAGCAAGCAATTGAGAAGCTGGACCGGCCAATACAGAGAATTCATATGGATCTGGCGGATCATGGGGAAGCCGCCCTGTCTTTTGCCAAGCTGCTGGAAGAGGGGCAGGCCATGTTAGAGGCCGGAAACAGGGATTTTATCGATGCTCCTGTGGATGCGGAGGCCATGAGCTTGTTGCTCTTTACATCTGGTACTACGGGCACCGCAAAAGGGGTCATGCTTTCACAGAAAAATGTTGTATCCAATGTAATGGCCATGTCCATGTATGTGAGCGTAGGGGGGCAAGTAGGTCTTTCCGTGCTGCCCATGCACCATACCTACGAAATGACATGCCATATTTTAACCGCATTATATCAGGGCTGTACCGTGGCCATATGCGAGGGTCTGAAACATATCGCGAAAAATATGATCGAAGCGAAAGTAAACGTCATGCTGGGAGTCCCGCTCATCTTTGAAGCTATATATAAAAGAATATGGAAACAGGCGGAAAAATCCGGCAAGGCCAATAAGATGCGGCGTGCCATCGCCTTGTCGAAAAAGTTGCGCCTCTACAATACAGGGATGGCGAAAAGGATGTTTAAGGAGGTCCATGAAGCGGTGGGAGGCCATATAACGTTGCTGATTTCAGGCGCCGCGGCCATGGATCCGGAAATAATCGAAGATTTTTTCGCCATGGGATTTCCCATGATTCAGGGTTACGGGATGACGGAATGTTCTCCCATTATTACCGTCAACCGGGATCGATACAGCAAACCCGCCTCCGTGGGTACGCCTCTGCCTCACACGCAAATTCGTATTATCGAACCGGACGAAAACGGTATCGGCGAGATAATCTGCAAGAGTGATTCCGTCATGCTGGGCTATTATGACGATCCTGAGGAAACGGCTAAAGTGCTGAAGGAAGGGTGGCTTTACACGGGGGATTACGGTTATCTGGACGAGGACGGGTACCTGTACATTACCGGAAGAAAGAAAAACGTCATAGTGACGAAGAACGGTAAAAACATCTTTCCTGAAGAAGTTGAGTTCCATTTGGGAAGAAGCGATTACATATTGGAAAGTCTCGTTTATGGCGTGGATGAGCAGTGTGGCGGAGAAACTTTGGTTTATGCCCAGATCGTTCCGGATTACCAGGCAATAGAAGAGGATTTCGGACCCTTGTCGGAAGAGGAGATTCGCAAGCTCATCAAAGAAGAGGTAGACAAGGCCAATGATATGATGCCCCTGTACAAGAGGGTCAGAAGGTTTGAAATCAGGAAGACGGAATTTGAAAAAACCGCATCGAGGAAGATTAAACGTTATGTGGAGCTGCAGCGCACCAACTGTTGAGAATATAAATAGCCGGAAGGAGAAAAGAATATGAATCACAAAGAATACGAGGCTTTAAAAGCTAAGGAATGGGAATACGCTGTATCCAGAGTTGAGGGTATTAAAAACAGCAAGGATCCGCTAATCCGCTATAAAGATATCCGTCCGATTATTGACATAAAACACATGTTTGAAACCAGCGTAGAGCTTTATGGGGACAATCCGGCTTTCTATACTAAGGATGAACCGGGAGGCAGCTACAGGAAGGTCACTTACAAAGAAGCCAAGGCGGACGTGGATGCTTTAGGCACTGCTCTGATCAATATGGGGCTCAAAGGAAAGCATATTGCAATCATCGGAGAAAACTCTTATCGCTGGGCCATCTCTTACCTGGCGGTCACCTGCGGAACAGGTGTGGTGGTGCCCTTGGATAAGGAACTTCCTGCGGGTGAATTGGAACAGCTAGTGGTTCACGGAGAGGTAGAATGCGTTATCTGCGATAAAAAGTTCGAGCCCATATTCTCCGACATTAAAGCTCGCGGCAAAACTAAACTTTCTTATGTGGTAAACATGGATGCGGAGGAACACGGGGATAAAGTTCTGTCTTACAGCAAGCTCATCGAGACCGGCAGGCGGCTTCTTGAAGAAGGGAACAGGGAATTTGTCGATGCGGTCATTGAGAGGGATGCGATGAATATCCTGCTGTTCACCTCCGGAACTACCGGCGTATCCAAAGGAGTAATGCTTTCCCACGGAAATATCGTAGAAGTTCTCATGGCATCGCCCACCTTGGTGAGGGTAAATCCCGACGATATCTTCTTTTCCGTTTTGCCAATTCATCACACCTACGAATGTACCTGTGGATTTTTAATGCCCTTGTACAGGGGCGCATCCATCGCCTTCTGTGAAGGATTGAAGTATATCGTGAAAAACCTTTCCGAGGTGAGCCCCACCATGTTTCTCACCGTACCTCTCATCATGGAGAACATTTACAAGAAGATATGGAGCCAGGCCAAGAAGAGCGGCGCGGAGAATAAGCTAAAGATGCTGTTGAAAATCAACCGTTTTACGCGGAAAATCGGTATCAATCTGGTACCGAAGAAGATCACCGATCTCTTCGGCGGCAGAATGCGAGTCATGATTTGCGGCGGCGCTGCCATCGATCCGGCGATTCTGGACGGAATCCAGGATTTCGGCATCACTGCACTGCAGGGCTACGGACTTACGGAATGCGCTCCGATTTGCGCGCTGAACCCGGATGTAAATCCCAACAGCAGATCTGCGGGTTATGCTCCTCCGGGATTTGAATTAAAGATCGACAATTCGGATCCTGAAACCGGCATCGGAGAAATCTGTGCCAAAGGTCCCAATATCATGATGGGATACTATAAGAACGAAGAAGCTACTAAAGAAGTGCTGGAGGACGGCTGGTTCCATACGGGCGATCTGGGCTATATGGACGAAGATAAGTTCGTCTACATTACAGGCAGGAAAAAGAACGTTATCATTACGAAAAACGGGAAAAACGTCTTTCCGGAGGAAATCGAATACTATCTGGGCAAAATACCGTATATAGCCGAATCTCTTGTCTGGGGCAAGGACAGCGCAGACGGCGAAGATACCCTGATTGCCGCAACTATCAGGATAGACGAAGAAGCGGTTGGGGAAGCTCTCGGCGAGAACTATACGGATGAGCAGGTTATGGATTTGCTCTGGAAAGAAATTGATGAGATCAATGAAATGCTTCCGTTCTTCAAGAGAATAAAAAAGGTCATCCTTCGGAAAGCGGAATTTGAAAAGACTACGGCAAAGAAAATTAAACGCCACGTAGAATCCAACAGAGACGAAGGCTAAAATCAAAAAATCAAAAGGGACTGTCCCTTTTGATTTTTTGCTAAACTGTTAATTAATCGTTTAGAAATGGTTTATTAGGTATAAAATAATTTTATTTCTTTTAAAAATAAAAAGAATTATACACCGGGTTAAAAACCTCCTTCTTTTATAATAGAAGCAATTTTAATGCAATTCTGAAAATAAAAGAAGGAGGTTTAATCAATGGCGAGAAAAGAACTTATTCATCCGTCTTTTGGCACGTCTTTGGCAATAGTTGTTTTCCTATTTGCGCTGTTGACCATCCAGGTTATACAGTTGGGGTCTCCCGACATTCATATGACCTTGATCTTTGCATGCGCTTTCGCCACCATCGTCTTGATGGTTCAAGGGATGAGATGGAAAAAGATCGAAGAAGGTATTATTCACGGTTGCAAAATTGCAACGATACCCATGTTGATCCTGATGTTTATCGGAATGTTGATTCCGTCCTGGATCGCATCGGGAACCATCCCCGCTCTCATGTATTATGGGTTAAAAATGATTTCGCCCTCCATGTTCCTGTTTACGGCAGCTCTCATCTGTTCCATTGCATCCATAGCTACAGGAAGCAGCTATACAACGGGAGCAACCTTTGGAGTGGCCTTTATGGGAATCAGCATGGGCCTCGGCATTCCTCCCGAGATGGCAGCCGGCGCCATTATCTCCGGCGCCATTATA
>DGEG01000169.1:0-12904 GCA_002385825.1 Firmicutes bacterium UBA3932
AGATGTGTATTGCTCTGATCTGATAGGTAGATCAACGTACAATCTGAAATTTTGCACAGAATCTCTTGGGGGAAGCGTTGATAAAAGAAAGGCGGATAGTATGCTTAAAAAATTTACGATAGAACAATTTACGAAAGAACTTGCGGCGGATTCTCCCGTCCCGGGAGGCGGAAGCGCTGCGGCCCTGGCCGCCGCAACGGCAGCCGGACTCATATCCATGGTTGCATCCCTTACGATAGGTAAATCCGGCTACGAAGAGCATTGGGAGGAGATGGAGCGGATCCGTGATGAGATGGAGGAAGCGAGACACTTCTTTCTGGATGCCATGGATAAGGATGCTGGCTCTTATGCCAAGGTAATCGATTGCTTTAAGATGCCTAAAAACACGGAAGAAGAGAAAGTTTGCCGCACCGAGGCCATTCAAAATGCCCTTTATGAAGCGGCTGTCGTACCTCTGCGAGTAGCTGAAAAGGCGGCTTCGCTTTTCGAATATGCCGGAATCGTCATAGAAAAAGGCAACAAGAATGCCGCATCCGACGGGGCGGTTGCCGCTTTGATGGCCCGTGCCGCCACAAGAGGAGCCTTGTTCAATGTTAGAATAAATGCCGAATCCCTCAAAGATCCCCAAAAGAAATCAGAGATCCTGAAACGGGCGGAAGAACTTGAAAAAGAGGCGGACGGTGCAGAAAGGAAAGCGCTGGAACAGTTGACCCTATGAACTGCTACAAGATCCTCGTAAATGGAGTTTTTCTATAGTTGATAGGATGAAAAACCATCACCAAAGGAGAGGTGATGGTTTTTGCATTTCATCATGTGGTTAGTTATGTGGCTATAAGATTGCTGCCTCCAGAGCCAGCCTCATCATATCCGTAAAGGACTTTTCACGCTGTTCGGCTGTGAGCCTGCCTCCCGTTACAAAGTGATCGCTGATGGTTACTATGGTCAGAGCTTTAGCACCCAGCCGGGCCGCATTCATGTAAAGGGCTGCCGCTTCCATTTCGACGGCCATAACACCAAGCTTTGCCCATCTCTTCCACCAGTCCGGGTCGTCCTCATAGAATACATCACAGGAAACGATGTTGCCTGCCTTGAAGGGTATGTTTTCCCTGTCTGAAACTTGCTTTACTTTCATGAGCAGGTCAAAATCACAGCAGGGCGCAAAGTGGCCTGGCAGATTGTAGGTATGTTGCCAGTTGGAATCCGTTGAAGCGCTGAGAGCTACTATTATGTCCATCAGCTTGATGTCTTCATGGAAGGAACCGGCGGATCCGATCCGGATCAGATTCCTGACACCGTATTCCGTTATGAGCTCATAGCTGTAGATTCCCATGGAGGGCATGCCCATTCCCGAACCCTGCACAGAGACGGGAACGCCTTTATAGGTGCCGGTAAAGCCCAGCATGCCTCGGATCTCATTGTAGCATTTGGGGCTGTCTAAAAAATTTTCGGCAATGAATTTGGCTCTGAGAGGATCTCCGGGCATCAGTATGGTTTCCGCAATATCACCTTTTTTTGCTGCATTGATATGTGCTGTACTCATGTGACCTTCTCCTTTGCTCAGTATGTACTTTAAATTTTTGAAAACCAAACGCAAGAAAACGAACCGTAATACAAACAGTATAACACAAATAGATTGCTTTAAATACATATCTGTGTTCTATTAAATACTGCTTTACGCCCATCTTTAATAATTTCCCTTTACGGAATTAATAGGATAGACTATTATAAACTTACAAAACGAAAATATGAAGGAGTATGATAATGAAGGAGAACGCGCTGTCAGGCCGCTATTATGAGGTTGAAGAAATCACATCATTGAAGCAGATGCTTCAGCTCAGCGTAGATCGGTATGCAGACAGGCCGGCTTTCCTTGTAAAAAAGGAGAGAGGCGGCAACTATGAGCAGATAAAGTATTTCCAACTGGGAAAGGATGTAGATGCTTTAGGCACGGGGCTCATAAACTTGGGGTTGTCCGGTTCGAAAATTGCCATCATCGGCGAAAACTGTTATGAATGGATCGTCACCTATTTAGCTGTGGTGAACGGCGTCGGTGTCGTTGTTCCTTTGGATAAGGAACTCAATCAGGAGGAAATATATAATCTGATTGAGACTGCGGAATGCGACGCTGTCTTTTTTACAGAAACCTATGAAAGTATTTTTAAAGAGTACCCGATAAAGCATAAAGTGCGGATGAAAATATACGGAGATCGAACGGATCCGGCGGAAAAACTGGTGGAAGAGCCGGCTTCGGAAGGGATTATAAACTGGTCAAGCCTTGTTGCGAGAGGGGAGTCCCTTATAGAGCAGGGAGACAGGAGTTTTCTTGACAGTGATCCCGACCCGGAGGAGATGCGGATGCTTTTATTCAGTTCGGGAACTACGGGAACCGCCAAAGGCATCATGCTTTGTCACAGGAATATAGTAAGCAATTTAATGGAAACCCGGAGGATTGTAAAGGTTACGCCGGAGGACAGGACTCTGTCCATTCTTCCCATTCATCATACCTTTGAAAACACCATGGGCATGCTGCTCATATTGTACAGCGGAGCATCGGCTGCCTTCTGCGAAGGCCTGAAATATGTAACCAAGAATTTTGTGGAAGCCCAGGCCACTGTTTTGATAGGGGTACCCCTTATTTTCGAATCCATCTACAATAAAATCTGGAAGCAAGCAGAGAAAAACAAATTGGCCGGAGCCTTAAGAAAGGCAATTAAGCTAAATCGTTTTCTCAAATCTATGGGAATCTCTGCGGAAAGGAAACTTTTCAAAACCATCCATGAGAGTTTCGGCGGAAAGCTTAGAATGGTGGTTTCCGGAGCTGCCGCCATAGATCCAAACGTGCTCAGAGGTTTTGAGGATTTCGGCATAACTATGCTGCAGGGTTACGGGCTGACAGAGTGCTCTCCCCTTGTTGCAGGGACCCCGGATTTCTCCAATCGCCGCAAGAAAGCTGGTTCGGTAGGACCCGTGGTTCCCAGCGGTGAACTGAAAATAGTTGATCCGGATGAGGACGGTATCGGAGAAGTGGTTTACAGAGGCCCAAATGTCATGCTGGGTTACTACAAGATGCCGGAGGAAACGGCAAAGGTTCTTAAAGACGGGTGGTTCTATACCGGCGATTTGGGATTTCTGGATAAAGAAGGGTGGCTTTACCTGACAGGGCGGAAAAAGAACGTAATCGTGACGAAAACGGGTAAAAACATATACCCGGAGGAGATCGAACTCTATGTGAACCGAAATAAATATGTGAGTGAAAGCATGGTTCACGGGGTGGATGATGACGAAGAAGCAGGTACGACTGTAGGTATTCAGGTTCACCCCGCGTATGACATTATTTACGAGGAATTCGGTGCGGAATACGACGATGCCAGCATCTACAAGTTGATAAAGGGAGTAATCAGGGACATCAACGATAAGCTGCCAGTATATAAGCGGATCCGCAATGTCAGCATAAGAAAAGACGAGTTTATAAAAACGACCACTAAAAAAATCAAGCGACATAAAAATTAATAAGTGTTTTTCAATAGACTTATTAACAGACTTTTAAACGAATGCCACGGTTCCCATCGTGGCATTTAATTCTGCCCTCATGCCCATGGGGATGACAATTTGCGGGTAAATATGCCCGCTTCTCAGGTTGTAGACGGTGGGGATGTCCAGGGGGCGAATGATCTGATCAAAGATCTGTGATAAGGATAAAGTGTCGGCAGGATCCACATCTTCTTCGGGCATGTCGGAAAAAGTGCCGAGTATAATTCCTGCGGCAGCCTCCAATTTACCTGCCAGTTTTAGTGCTGTCAGGCTCCTGTCTATCCTATAAGGAAGCTCATCCACCTCTTCGATGAAAAGGATCTTTTCTCTCGTATCTATTTCATAAGGTGATCCTAAGGCGGCAGTCATTACCGACAGATTGCCGCCGGTGATTTCTCCGCGAGCAATCCCGGGACATATGGTTTCAATGGATTCTTCCGGTGGATTTTCCACCTTTCCCGGCTGTGCGCCGGCAAAAACCGCATTGAATAAACTGTTCAAAGTGAAAGGGTCCAATGCCGCATACCCTCTTGAAGGCATGGGAGCATGATAGGTAATGAATCCGCATAACTTGTTGAATACAATATGCAGGGCTGTGATATCGCTATAGCCTGCAAAAAATTTCGGATTGCGTCTTATACTTTCATAATCCAGCATGGGCAGTATGCGGGTGGCGCCGTAACCTCCCCGTACGCAGAAGATACCGCGGATGTCAGGGTCTGCAAAAGCATCGTTTACGTCCTTTGTCCGGGCTTCATCCCTGCCGGACAGGTATCCGTTCTTCATGAAACAACTGGGGAAAACAATGGGTTCCAAACCCAAAAATCGAATAGATTGAATGGATAGTTCTATTTTTTCTTCCGAAACGGGAGAGGAAGGCGCAATCAGGGCCACCGGATCTCCCGGTCTCAAAGGGCGGGGCTTTATCATATAAACATCTCCTCGATACGATGATAGTTTACCGGTTATGCAATTGGGGATTGTGTCGAAAGTAAAGGACTTTATAAATATTTATGTTTACCGGAGGAAAATATGCTTTTGTCATCTCATATCATGCCTGGGACCTCAATAAAATAAATGATGAGAAAAGGCAGATGAGGTGTTACAAGTGATGGATCCGGAATATTTAAAACAGCAGGTAAAAGATGCGGCAGTCCGGGCGACGATGCTGAGAAGGGAACTGCATCAATGGCCTGAACCGGGAAACGAGGAATTTCGTACTGCCGGGATCATAGAAAGGGAATTGAAAGATTTGGGGCTCAGGGTTGAGCGGCCTCTTCCCACAGGATTGATATGTACGATACCATGCGGAAGTCGGACTGACTCTATAAAAGGAGTGCCCCAAAATGTGGATGATCACGAAAGACATGGAGACATTGCTGTGGAAAAAGGAATCGCGCTCCGCGCCGATATGGACGGTCTCCCCATAGAGGAAAAGGTAAGCCTTTCCTTTTCCTCTTCAAGAAAAGGTTACATGCACGCCTGCGGACACGATGTTCATATTGCCGTTTTATTAGGAGTCGCAAGGGTCATCGAGAAAAACAGACATATGCTTAAGAAAGATGTTAAACTCATATTTCAACCCGCTGAAGAGACAACGGGCGGCGCGGAAAGGATGATAGCCGCCGGCTGCCTTGAAAATCCGGATATTTCATCGGTCTTTGGGCTCCATATAAAGCCGGAGCTTCCCGCCGGAAAAATCGGGATCAAATACGGACGGGTACACGCCGCATCGGATATGTTTAGTATTCGAATAAAAGGGCGCGGGAGTCACGGGGCTTTTCCGGAGAAAGGTGTGGATGCGCTGTTAACCGGGTGCCAGGTTGTGAACTGTCTGCAGACCGCTGTGAGCAGATCTGTTCCTGCTTTTGAACCTGCGGTATTGACGGTGGGAACCTTCCGGAGCGGATGCGCTGCAAACGTTATCGCGGAGGAAGCGATTCTTGAAGGTACGATCCGGAGTTTTGACCCGGAGATCGGATGCGCGCTCAGACGGAGAACGGAGGATATCGTCCGGTTTACCGCGCTGGCTGCGGGGGCAGAGGGTGATGTAACCTTTACGAAGGGATATCCGGCGCTGATAAACGATGAACAGGCCACAGATTACCTGGCGCAGGTGGCCCGGGATATTATAGGCAAAGAAAACGTGATACGACTTACGGAGCCCACCATGAGCGTTGATGATTTTTCGTATTTCCTTCAAAAAACAAAAGGGTCTTTCTTCTTCCTGGGAAGCGGTTTTCCTGACAGGGAAAACCCGCCTGTTCATTCGGGCAATCTTTATGTGAATGAAAAATGTATAGAGACGGGAATTTTAATTTTGTCTGCTCTATGTTTCAAATAGGGGGAAATTGAGCAAAATAAAAAAGCCGGGAGACACGGGGCCGGCTTTTCTACCATTACACTTTATTGATTAGTGCAATAGTGTGCATTTAACTTATGCACGAGTGGGGACGGGTGAGGTGTTACTGAGCCTTCGCTTTGTTGAACTGCTTAGCCATACGGGAAATTTTTCTTGATGCTGTGTTCTTGTGGATCGTTCCTTTAGCAGCAGCTTGCTTTAATTTTTTTTCTGCTAAAGAAAGTTTGTCAGCCGCTACATTAAGATCATTCTCTGCAATGGCTTTGTTGAAGTCTTTGATGATTTCTCTCAGGTGGGTTTTAACTCTCCTGTTGATTGCAGTCCTCTTAGCGATGACTTTGATCCGCTTTTCTGCAGATTTTATGTTTGCCATATTTTTTCACCCCACTTTCACGGAATATAGTCTTGTAAAGTATAGCGGAATAAAGTAGAAAAATCAAGTACAAAATAAGAAAAAAAGAACAGGGGGAGGAAATGAATTACAGAACGGATTTAGCTATTGAAAGCAAAGAAATGATCGAGGAGAAGCACAAGGGCAAAAAGGTTGAAATCCCCGGGGTTGAAGTGGACGAAGATCAATACGGATACGGAGTTAAGGTTATTCGGATAAAAATTACCACAGAAGAGGGAAGCCGGATTATGGGAAAACCTTTGGGAAACTATATCACCATTGAAGCGAAGGATCTTGTGGACGGAGAGGAAGAGGTTAAGCAGGAGACGGTAAAAGCGATTACGTCGGAGCTTTCAAAACTGGTGCGTTTTCACAACAAGCTCAATGTATTGGTCATCGGTTTGGGCAACGAGATGGTCACCCCGGATTCATTGGGACCTTGCACTGTTTCCAAGGTCAAGGTTACCCGCCACATGTTTGTAATCACGGGAGCTGAAAGCGACGAGGATGTGGGCTGTGTGAGCGCCTTGATTCCGGGAGTGATGTACACTACAGGGATGGAATCGGCGGAGTTGATTCGAAGCGCTGTGGAAATCGCAAAGCCGGAAGTGGTTATCGCCGTCGATGCTTTGGCTGCCAGGAATGTAGATCGCATCAGTTCAACCATTCAAATAACGGATACGGGCATCTCACCGGGGGCGGGAACGGGAAACATGAGGAAAGATCTGACGGAAAAATCCCTTGGAACAAGGGTTATAGCCATTGGCGTTCCTACGGTTATCGATTCAAAAACGCTTATTCTGGACAATTTGGCCGGCTATCTCAAAAAGCCTGAAGAAGCGGAAAGACATATTGAAAAGAACGGTCACAGTATGATCGTCACCACCACGGACATCGATCAGATTATTGCAGATTTTTCTGAGGTCATTGCAAATGGTATAAATAATACTCTTCATCCCGGCATATATTCCTCTTAGAAGAGGTGTATATATGAAGAGAAAATCATCACACAGAAAGAAGAGGAACAAGAGTATGCTTTTGTTCCTTACCCTGTTGTTTTGGAGCTTTTCGGCTCTCACCTGCGCCCTGCTTTTGAACAGCGAGCTGGAAGGCGGCAAGGCGGACATGGGACAGGAAGTTGGCAAACAATATCTGACGGCGGCTTTTCCCGCCGTCAGCAGAAGTTACGGAACCGATGTGAGACAATCCTCGGCCGATGCATCCGTAAATGAAAGCATCATCATAAAAGGAATGACTGCTAATGGGGAACAGCAAGGCGATGGGATAAATATGGAAATGGAAACGCCGGAAAGTGGGGATATCCTGGATTCTGCCTCCTCAGGCGATCCTCTTGTACTTATTTATCACACCCACGCAACAGAATCTTATCAGCCGGTGAGCATCGGAAACTTTCATTCCGTCGATGAGAAGGGTACGGTAAGAGAAGTGGGCAGCGCGTTGAAAGGCGCTCTTGAGGCAAGAGGCATTTCGGTAATGCACGATAAGACCCTCCACGATCACCCCTCTTACAGCAAATCCTACAGCCGGTCTCTTGACACTGTGGAGAAGATTTTAGGGGAAAATCCCTCAATATGTGTCGTCATCGATTTACATAGGGATGCAGCCGCATATACGGGAAACAAAAAACACGTTTTTACGGTGGACGGCAAGACTGCCGCCCAGTTTGCTCTTGTTGTGGGAGAAGGAAATGACAACTTGGATGCGCTGATAAATTTCGCAAACAAGATAACCCAAAAGGCAAACCACTTGTATCCCGGTTTCAGCAGGGGGATTATCCGAAAAGAATACAAGTACAATCAACATGTAGCGGATAATTATATTCTGCTGGAAATGGGCAATAATGAGAATCACATTAATGAGGTAAAGCTGTCTGCCATGTTGTTTGCCCGGGTTTTGGAAGAAGTGCTGAAAGAAATGTAAGTTTTGGGTGATATACACTATGAGGATGGATAAATGGGCACAAAAAGATGAGATAAAGCGCCAACGAAGTTTGATGCGAAAAAAGAAAAGGGCGGTTTTTCTGCTGGTATTCTTCTTTTATCTGGGATTGGTTGCGGTGGATAGCGCCTGCTCGGAGATGACCAGGTACCCGGGGGCGCTGACTCTGCAGTCAAGACGCATCGACAGGGAGCATATCTTGTTCTCCTTTCTCGGGAAGGAAGTTCTGGTGAATACAGATTGGATTTTGGAGGAAGTGGGTCGGGTGAAGGATACGGCTAAAGAAACCATATCCGTTTTGTCAGGCATGGTAAGAGGTCTGCCGGAAGGTTCCCAATCACAGCATATTAATAATCAAGGCAGAGATGAAGAATTACCTCTTCCTTCAAAAACCTTATAACATAATTGCTGTCACCGGATGCAGGTTCCGTGGGAAGAATCCCAAATACAACACCTTTTACAAGTAAATAGAAATATGCTACAATAAACAGGCCGCAGAAGCTGCGGTCTGTTTCAATTTTTGAAATCATATTTTGAAACATTTTTCTATCGGAGGAAATATGGACCAGTATCAAAACCAAATTAGGAATTTCTGTATTATCGCTCATATCGATCACGGGAAATCTACTCTTGCCGACCGACTGCTTGAGACGACGGGTGTGGTAGCCCATCGCGAGATGAAAGAGCAGTTTCTGGATAACATGGATATTGAGAGAGAACGGGGCATTACGATAAAACTGCAGACCACGCGTTTAAACTATCAGGCCAAAGACGGCAAAGAATATATCTTCAATCTCATAGATACTCCCGGCCATGTGGACTTTACTTACGAAGTTTCGCGAAGCCTGGCGGCTTGCGAAGGGGCTGTCCTGGTGGTTGACGCTACCCAGGGCGTGGAGGCCCAGACCGTGGCCAACGTCTATCTTGCATTGGATGAAAATCTTGAGATTTTCCCGGTTATCAATAAAATCGATCTGGCCAGCGCTGACCCCGATGCCGCGAAGGCGGAAATCGAAGAAGTTCTTGGAATCGATGCTTCTGAAGCGCCGTTAATTTCCGCCAAAGAAGGCACCAATATCGAAGAAGTGCTGGAAGGAGTTATCCGTCACATACCCGCCCCCGGCGGAGATCCTGAGGGGAAGCTTAAAGCGCTGATTTTTGACTCCTATTACGACAATTACAGGGGCGTAGTCATCTATACCCGGGTTTTTGACGGAGAAATTAAAGAAGGGGATCTTATCAAGTTGATGAGCACCAATAAGAAATATGAAGTGACGGAAGTGGGTGTATTTGCTCCCGGACCCACTCCGGTAAAGCGTCTGAGAGCCGGAGAAGTAGGCTACATTTGTGCCGGCATCAAACAGGTGGCGGATGCCAGGGTGGGAGATACTATCACCCTTGACAACGATCCTGCGGATGCTCCGCTGCCCGGATACAAAAAGATGCAGTCCATGGTCTATTGCGGGATTTATCCGGCGGAAGGCGAAAAGTATGAGAGCGTAAGAGAGGCTCTCGAAAAGCTGCAGTTAAACGATGCGGCGTTCATGTTCGAACCGGAGACATCCACCGCCCTGGGCTTTGGCTTCCGTTGCGGTTTTTTGGGATTGCTCCATATGGAAATCATCGTGGAGCGGCTGGAAAGGGAGTTTGATTTAAGCATTATAACCACTTCCCCCAGTGTCACATACAAGGTAGTGACGAAAGACGGCAGGGAATTGATGATACAGAATCCTTCCAATCTGCCGCCTCAAAATGAAATAGATCACATAGAAGAGCCGCTGGTCAAAGCCGACATCATGATTCCCAAAGAGTACGTGGGCAGCATTATGGAAATCTGCCAGGAGAGGCGGGGAGTCATGACTCATATGGAATATATAACAGAGAACAGGGTAGCTCTTCACTATGAAATGCCCTTAAATGAAGTGATTTACGATTTCTTTGACGCGCTGAAGTCAAAGACAAAGGGATATGGTTCTCTGGATTATGAGATGCTTCGCTACGAGAAGTCTAACCTTGTCAAGATGGATATTCTGCTCAACAAGGAGCTGGTGGATGCCTTCTCCATGATTGTCCATGAATCCAAGGCTTACAGCCGCGGACGCTACGTCTGCGAAAAACTGAAGGAACTCATACCGATGCATCAATTTGAAATACCCATACAGGCTGCCATCGGGCAAAAGGTTATTGCTCGCGAGACGGTCAAAGCTTACCGCAAGGATGTTATAGCCAAATGCTACGGCGGAGATATTTCCAGGAAGAAGAAGCTCCTTGAAAAGCAGAAGGAAGGCAAGAGAAGAATGCGCCAGTTCGGCAGGGTAGAAGTTCCTCAAGAAGCTTTTACAGCCGTTTTGAAATACGACGAGAACAAAAAATAAAGGAATGGCTGTTATGAAATCCCTCGGATTATACATCCACATACCTTTTTGCCTGAAAAAATGCAATTACTGCGATTTTCTGTCCCTGGGCGGTATGAGCGAAGAAGATCATGCCGCATATACAGAGGCTTTGCTGGTGGAGCTGGAACATTACGCGGACCGGAACATCTCACTGGACAGCGTCTACATCGGAGGCGGAACACCGTCTCTTCTTGATCCTGGTTTGATTTCCCGCGTCGTGCAACGGGTTCAAAGCTGCTTTACCATATCGGAGGAAGCGGAGATTACCATAGAAGCAAACCCTGGGCTGCTGGATAAGAACAAGCTTACGACTTACAGAGGTGCAGGGATTAACCGTCTCAGCATCGGGGCGCAATCCTTAAATAATGAAATTCTCAAGCTGCTTGGGAGAGTGCATGACAGGGAAGAATTTGTTCGAAATTTTCACTTAGCAAGGGAGTGCGGCTTTGAAAACATCAGTGTAGACTTGATATTTGCCATACCCGGGCAGACCCATGATATATGGATGGACAGTCTGGAAAAAACCATCGACCTTGGGCCGGAACATATTTCTTTTTACAGCCTTCAGATCGAGGAGGAGACGCCTTTTTACGATCTATGGAAGAAAGGGGAACTAAAGCCTGTTGACGATCAAGGGGATCGGGCAATGTATCACAGTGCCATTGACCGGCTTCAAAGCAGCGGGTACCGGCATTATGAGATATCCAATGCAGCAAAACCCGGCTATGAATCCCGACACAATCTGAAGTACTGGTCCATGGACGAATATCTTGGGGTTGGGCTGGGAGCCCATTCCTATATTGACGGAAGGCGTTTCAGCAATGAAACGGATTTAAGCAGGTACATCCGCATCGCTAAGGAGAAGAATTGCGCCGGGAGAAGGCAGGGCGCCAGCCCCTGGACAATATGGTTTCATGAGAACACCGTCGAGGGCGAAATGTCGGAATTTATGTTCACCGGGCTAAGAAAGGTGGAAGGAATTCGCCTTTCCGATTATGAAAAAAGATTTGCATTGCCGGTGACGGCGGTTTATGGGGATCCTATCAATAAACACATTGAGACAGGTCTCCTGGAAATAGATGAAAAGGCAGACCGGCTCCGGCTTACAGCCAAAGGAATTGATTTATTCAACCGGGTGCTGGTTGATTTTGTTTAAAAAGCCACAGGGGAGGAAACTCCCTGTGTGTTTTTTTATAAGCAATGGACGGGTACGGTGTTATTTTATGTAAAGAGGGTATAATTCCGTTAACACCGGGCGCTCATACGGAGGGAGATAGAAGAAATGGGCAAATACATCATGTCACTTGATCAGGGAACCACATCCTGCCGTTGCATTGTCTTTAACCGGAAAGGAGAAGTAATCAGCCTGGCGCAAAAAGAATTCAAGCAGATCTATCCTAAACCCGGTTGGGTGGAACACGATGCCATGGAAATTTGGGCAATTCAGGCAGGGGTTGCCCAGGAAGCAATGAGGCAGGTAGGAGCCGAATACCACGACATTGCCGCCATCGGGATCACCAACCAGAGGGAGACTACCGTTGTCTGGGAAAAAGATACGGGAAGGCCGGTCTATAACGCCATCGTTTGGCAGTGCAGGAGGACAGCGGAATACTGTGATGAATTAAAAGCTAAGGGATTATCAGATACGGTTCAGCGAAAGACCGGGTTGTTGATCGATGCCTATTTTTCCGCCACAAAACTGAAATGGATCCTGGATCACGTGGAAAGAGGAAGGGAGCGGGCTAAAAACGGCGAACTGCTCTTTGGAACCATTGAGAGCTGGCTGATTTGGAATCTCACAAAGGGCAGGGTCCATGTGACTGATTATTCCAATGCGGCGCGCACCATGCTGTTCAATATAAAGGAATTGAAATGGGACGAGGAGCTGTTGGAACTCTTTGACATCCCAGAGGCAATGCTGCCTGAGGCAGTGCCTTCCAGTTATATATACGGTGAAACGGATCCGTTAATCTTCGGAGGCCCGATTCCCATTGCCTCTGCAGCGGGAGATCAGCAGGCTGCTCTTTTCGGACAAGCCTGTTTTCAGTCCGGAGACGCAAAGAATACTTACGGTACCGGCGGTTTCTTGCTGATGAATACGGGAAAGAAACCGGTTTATTCGAAAAACGGGTTGCTGACCACCGTTGCCTGGGGAATAAATGACGAGGTATATTATGCTTTAGAAGGATCGGTTTTCGTTGCCGGGGCCGCCGTGCAGTGGCTTAGAGACGAACTGAAAATCATAGAAAAATCATCGGATACAGA
>DGEG01000169.1:13176-21350 GCA_002385825.1 Firmicutes bacterium UBA3932
AACCATCTCGTTCGCGCAACGCTGGAGGCAATTGCCTACCAGACCTGGGATGTGCTTGAAGCCATGCAGGAGGATTCGGGAATTCGACTTGCTGCCCTCAAGGTGGACGGAGGCGCTTCAGAGAATCGTTTTCTGATGCAGTTCCAGGCAGACATAATCGGTACACAGGTAGAACGTCCCGCAAACAAAGAAAGCACAGCGCTGGGCGCTGCTTATCTGGCAGGTTTGGCGGTGGGTTACTGGTCAGACCTGGGCGATGTAGTAAAAAACCGGAGCGTCGATGGAGTGTTTGAACCGTCCATGGACGAGACCAGGCGCATGGAGCTGTTGCAGGGCTGGCACAAAGCCGTTTCGCGTTGCAGGGAATGAAAAAAGGAGTAGAAAGCAACCCTATGAAAGAATATAAAAATTATTATGAGGAACTGATTAAAACACCTCCCTTTGCTCATATTAACAGTGAAAAGGATATGGATTGGCTCATGGGCTGCTTAGAAGGGCGTGTCGTTGAGTATGAGGGGGATAAAGATTTATGGTATGATGACGGTTTTCTGTACGTTAAGATCGGCAATACGGGAAAAGCGCTTCGAATGAAGCAAAACAGGGCCGAAAAACTGTGCAGCTTTAAATGCGACTTTCACCAAAAACTCATCGAATACCTGGAAAAAATCAAAAGGGACAGTCCCTTTTGATTTCCGGTAATACAATTGGAAAAAATTTTTAAAAACAAGTTGACAAAAGAATCCCCTGGTGGTAACCTAATACTAGGTTTAGCACTCACCTTCAAAGAGTGCTAACAACAGAAAAAAGGAAGAGGATACGAATGAACCTTAACGAACGAAAACTTAAAATCCTCCAGGCGATTGTGTCGGACTTCATTCGTTCGGCTGAACCTGTAGGGTCCCGCACCCTCTCGCGCAAGTACGAGATGGGCATCAGCCCTGCGACAATCCGCAATGAAATGGCGGATTTGGAGGAAATGGGGTTTTTGACTCATCCTTACACTTCGGCAGGAAGGGTGCCCTCCACAAAGGCGTACCGCTTTTATGTAGATGATTTAATGGAGCGGTACGAGTTGGCAGAAGAAGAAAAGAGTCGCATACGAGAGAAGCTTAATGCGACGATTATGGAACTGGACCGTACAGTGGAGCATGCAGCCAAATTGTTGTCAGAGCTTACAAACCTGACCTCATTCGCCATGACTTCAAGCAAGATTGACGATTACCTGAAGTATGTAAACTTCATCCCTGTGGATGAAGATACTGTGGTCTTGGTTTTGGTATCGGAAAGCGGCAAAGCCACCCATACGACTCTTAAGATAAGAGTTCCCTATAGAGAAGAACATCTTGAATTGCTGGCTAAGGTCATGACCTACAACTATAAAGGCAGAAAACTGACGGATATTCTGACCATGGATATCATAAGGGAATTCGAATCGGATATCGCCGTCATGAGCAGGCTTGCCGAATCCATCATGCCCAGGTTCTTGTCCACGTTGGAAGGCATGTTGGATGTGGAGCTCTATTGGGATGGTTTGATGAATATCTTTAAGCAGCCTGAGTACAGCGATATAGAAAAAGCTAAATCCTTCCTCGAAACCATCAGCAGAAAGAAGTTTACCGATGTGTTGATAAATCGAGAGAACGGAGTTATCATCACCATCGGCGAAGAGCATCCGGATGAGAATCTGAAGGAATACAGCCTGATTACGGCGACTTACGCGATCAATGGCAAAAATATAGGTAAGCTCGGAGTGATAGGCCCTACACGGATGCAGTACGATCATGTCACATCCGTGATCGAATATTTGACAGAGCATTTGAATCAAGCATTTATTACTGGAGGAGAAGATAATGAAGAAGAAGAAAGACCCGATTGATGAGCAGGTCGGCAAAGATCCAACGTTAGACACGGAGGAAGCAAAACAAGAATCAGATGAAGCAAAGGTAGAAGAAACAAAGGAAAGAAAGGAAAAACCGGGAGATCCGGGAGAGTCAGAAGAAAAAGCGGAAGCTTCAGAAGAACAGCAAGAAGCAGCAGAAGGTCAAAAGGAAGAACCTAAGCCCGTTGAAGAAGAAGACGAAGACCTCAAAACCAAATACCTGCGGCTGGCGGCGGATTTTCAGAACTATAAACGCCGCGTAGAAAAAGAGAAGAACGACATTTATGCATACGCCAATGAAAAACTCATGGCGGAATTGCTTAATGTAATAGATAATTTTGATCGAGCTCTAGCGGTAGAAAGCGTTGACACCGGCATGAAGGAAGGCATGGAAATGATTTTCAAACAACTCATTGACGTGCTGGAAAGCTGCGGATTGGAAGAGATTCAGGCCGAAGGGCAGGAATTCGATCCCAACTGCCACCATGCTGTGCAGACGCAGAGCAGCGATGCTCACTGCAGCGGGCAGATCATTAAGGTATTGCAAAAGGGGTATACGTTAAACAAAAAAGTTATACGCCCGGCCATGGTAATCGTGGCAGAGTAACAGAGCTTTGCAGCGGTTACCCGGACGTATTTCAGACAGAAATTTCAATGAGTTTTAGGAGGACAAAATGGGAAAAGTAATCGGAATTGATTTAGGGACCACAAACTCGTGCGTTGCCGTTTTGGAAGGCGGAGATCCTGTAGTGATCCCCAACGCAGAAGGAAATAGAACAACACCGTCTATCGTGGCATTTACGAAGAACGGTGAAAGATTGGTCGGTGAAACAGCGAAGCGCCAGGCCATTACCAATCCTGAAAGAACAATATCATCCATAAAAAGACATATGGGTACCAGCCATAAGGTTGAAATCGACGGCAAGACCTATATGCCTCAGGATATATCGGCTATGATTCTGGCCAAATTGAAGGCGGATGCGGAAGCGTATTTAGGTGAAAAAGTGACGGAAGCGGTTATCACCGTGCCCGCTTATTTCACAGACAGTCAGAAACAGGCTACTAAGGATGCGGGTAAAATTGCCGGTCTGGATGTAAAGAGAATCATCAATGAACCTACGGCAGCATCCTTGGCATACGGCCTTGACAAGGAAGATACTCATCAGAAAATCCTGGTTTACGACCTGGGCGGAGGTACATTTGACGTATCTATTCTCGAGCTGGGCGACGGCGTATTCGAGGTACTGGCAACCAGCGGAAATAACAGATTGGGCGGAGACGATTTCGACAATGCCCTGGTCAATTATATTGCAGACAATTTCGCAAAGGAACACGGCGTTGACTTGCGACAGGATAGAATGGCTCTGCAGAGGTTGCGCGAGGCTGCGGAAAAAGCTAAGAAGGAACTTTCCGCGTCTCAAACGACAAACATTAACTTGCCCTTTATCAGCGTGACTGCTGAAGGCCCTCTTCACCTTAACATGGACATTACGAGAGCCAAGTTTGAGCAGCTCATAGGTGACCTTGTGGATAAAACCATCGAACCTATGAAGAGAGCCATGTCAGACGCGGGCGTAACAGCGGCGGATTTGGATAAGGTTATATTGGTGGGCGGTTCCACCAGGGTTCCCGCGGTACAGGAAGCCGTAAAGAAGATTACCGGCAAAGAACCCTTTAAGGGAATCAACCCGGATGAATGTGTTGCAATCGGTGCCGCAATTCAAGCGGGCGTTCTCACCGGCGAGGTCAGAGATGTACTCCTGCTGGATGTTACACCTCTTTCCCTTTCCATCGAGACCCTGGGAGGCGTAGCAACCAGACTGATCGAGAGGAACACCACCATTCCCACCAAGAAGAGCCAGATCTTCTCTACGGCTGCAGACAACCAGACTACCGTTGAAATTCACGTGGTGCAGGGTGAGAGAGAAATGGCTGCCGATAACATCACCCTGGGAAGATTCCAGCTCACAGGAATTCCTCCTGCTCCTCGCGGGGTTCCTCAGATCGAAGTTACCTTTGATATCGACGCAAACGGCATAGTCAACGTAAGCGCAAAGGATCTGGGCACAGGAAGACAGCAGAGTATAACCATAACATCCTCCAATAAGTTGAGCGAAGAAGAAATCAAGCAGAAGGTTAAAGAAGCGGAGCAATACGCAGAGGAAGACAGAAGAAGAAAAGAAGAAGTAGAAGCCAGGAACAATGCCGAGACGCTGATCTATGAAACTGAAAAAGCCCTTAAAGATATCGGGGGCAGCCTGAGCGAAGACGAAAAGCGCAACATAGAAAATGCTAAAGAAGACTTGCGCAAGGCCCTTGAAACAGGTACAGTTGATGAGATAAAGGCTAAACACGAAACTCTGACACAGCATTTCCACACTATCTCCGCCAAACTATACCAGCAAGCTCAAGGAGGGCAGGCAGACTTCGATCCGGGCAATGCGGCAAGCGGCTTCGGTTCGGGTACCGGAAGCGATGCCGGCAGCCAGGAGGCGCCTCCGCATGATAATGTAGTAGATGCGGATTACGAAGTTGTGGACGAGGACGAAGACAAGGATAATAAAGGCGAATAATACGAAATAAAGGATAAACAACAACAGGGGGTCGTGCCTTAGCATATAATTAGATCAGACGGGCGCGACCCTATGGTTGATAGGGCAAAAATCGAAGTAATAACGGGGGCAACATGGACCTATGGCAGGACAAAAAAGAGATTACTACGAAGTGCTGGGTATCAAAAAGGGTGCATCGGAGGATGAGATAAAATCGGCTTTTCGAAAGAAGGCCATGGAGTATCATCCTGACCGCAACCCGGGCGATAAAGCAGCGGAAGAAAAATTTAAAGAAGTAAATGAAGCCTACAGCGTTCTTTCCGATCCGAAGCTGAGGGAAAAGTACGATAGATTCGGCCACGCGGGTGTGGATCCCAATGCGGGGTTCGGAGCGGAAGGAGGCGGCTTCGGCGGCTTTGGATTTGGCGGTTTTGATGATATTTTCGAAGATCTCTTCGGCAATATGTTCGGAGGGTCTGCAAGCTACGCCAGGGCCAGGCGTACCGGGCCGCAGAAAGGTGCGGATATCCAAACAAGCCTCAGAATTAAATTTGAAGAGGCTGCTTTTGGCGTGAAAAAAAATATCAAGGTCACAAAATACGTTTCCTGCCAACCTTGCGACGGCACCGGCGCAGAGAAAGGCTCGGGCAAAACCGTATGTCCTTCATGCAACGGTACCGGAGAAATACGCACTTCACAAAGATCTCCCTTTGGTCAGTTTATAAATGTTCAGACCTGCAGCAGGTGCGGCGGAACAGGTCAGGTAGTGGAAAACCCATGCAAAGAATGCGGCGGCAGCGGGAAAGTTCGTAAGACTGTCACCATTGCCGTAGAAGTTCCTGCAGGAGTAGACAACGATTCGGTAATTTCCATAAAAGGTCAGGGAGAACCGGGAACAAACGGGGGACCCAACGGCGATTTGTACGTAGTGATTTCCGTCGAGCCCCACAAGCTGTTCAAGCGAAACGGAGAAGATTTGTGGCTTGAGATCCCCATTACCTTTGATCAGGCGGCTTTGGGCGCGGAAATCGTCGTACCAACATTGAAAGAAAAGGTGAGCTATAAAATTCCGGAAGGAACGCAGCCAGATACTGTTTTCAGGTTGAGGGGAAAGGGTATCAAGAGCCTGCGCTCCAATAGAACAGGAGATCTTTATGTGAAAGTTAATCTTGAAATACCTACAAAGCTCAACAGCAAGCAGAGGAAGCTGATAAAAGATCTGGGTGAGACACTTACCGAAGATGCCTATAGTAAGCGCAAGAGCTTTTTGAAGAGCGTTAAAGAGCTTTTCAGATAAAAGGTAAATTGCGGGGACAGACCCCTGTGCTTGTGGCACACTCGGGGTCTGTTTCCATTTGATGCTCGTTGTGGAACGGAGTGATAGAAATGAATTACACGAGAGTAAGGATCTACACGGAATCGGACAAGCTGGAACCGGTGTCTTTAATGCTGCATGAAAAGGGGATTTTAGGGGTTGAAATACAAGAACCCCAGCTTTATTTCGACCTGTTAAATAAAAACAATCCTTACGATTGGGATTACATCGACGATTCTATGAAGGAACTGGCGAAGGTCTCTCCCAATTTGACCTTTTACATCGAAGACACTCCGGAGGGGATCGAGCTGTTGGATGAAATACTGGGAGAGCTTTGCGCTTTCAGCGTTGAAAAGGTGGAAGTGTCCGGAGTTTCCGACGAGGATTGGAATAACAAGTGGAAGGAGTTTTTTAAACCGACCCGGATCACGGAAAGGATAGTGATTAAACCCAGTTGGGAGGATTATGAAAAAAAGCAGGACGAACTGGTTATAGAAATAGATCCGGGACTGGCCTTCGGTACAGGTACTCATCCCACTACGGTCATGTGTGTAAAGCTGCTGGAAAAATATATAGACAAGGGCAGGTCAACGGTGTTTGATGTGGGCTGCGGCTCGGGAGTTCTGATTATTGCCTCTGCTCTTCTGGGCGCGAAAAAAGTGTTTGGCGTCGATATAGATCCCCTGGCGGTTTCCGTTGCGGAAGAAAACATCTTGAGGAACCGGCTCGACGGAGACATCCGGTTATTTGTCGGAGACCTGGCGAAAGGAATAGAAACCAGGGCAGATATCGTAGTTGCGAACCTGTCGGCTGACCTTGTAGTCATGCTTTCAAAAGATATACGTAAAAATCTCAAAGAAAATGGTGTTTTCATCGTCTCCGGAATTATAATTGAAAAGAAAGACGAAGTGAGAGACGCTCTGATAAAATCTAGATTTAAAATACTGGATATTTTAGAAGATGACGAATGGTGCGCCATGGCGGCTGCATTATAGGAGAGGTATATGAACCGTTTCTTTGTGAGGGAAACGGCTGTGAAGGCCGGAAATATTCAAATCACTGATAAAGAAGATATAAAGCATATCTGCAAGGTGTTGCGGCTCGGTATAGGAGACAAGCTGGAGGTGTCCGACAGCAATGCCTTCGAATATTTAACGGAGATCGTAGATATCGGCCCGGCAATGGTTACGGTGCGGATTCTCGACAAGCAGAAATTTGCAAGGGAACCGCAAATCAAAGTTACGCTCTATCAAGCCGTTCCGAAGCAAGGCAAGATGGAAACCATCATTCAGAAATCGGTGGAGCTGGGGGTCTATAGCATAGTTCCCATAATTACGGCAAGAACCATAGTTACGGAGAAACATGGCATTGAGAAGAAGCTGGATCGCTGGAACAGAGTATCTGCGGAAGCCGTCAAGCAGTGCAAGAGGGGAATCGTGCCTGAGGTAAAGAAAAGCCTGAATTTTAACGAAATGCTGGATGACCTGGCACAGTATGATTTAGTCCTGTTTCCGTATGAAGATGAAAACGACGCCTCCATCAAGGATGTGCTTCGCAATTTGAAGGATAAAAAAGAGAACATTGCCGTAATTATCGGCCCTGAGGGCGGCTTTTCACAAGAAGAGGCTCAGGCAGTTGTGGATGCGGGCGGGAAATCCGTATCCCTGGGAAAGACAATCTTACGTACCGAGACTGCCGGACCTGCGACTCTGGCAATGATCATGTACGAGCTGGAAATATAAATTGAACAGAACCGAGGACAGAACCGTGGGAAATACAAAAAAGAAAATTGCATTCTATACTTTGGGCTGTAAAGTAAATCAATACGAAACCCAAGGGTTAAAGGAAAATTTTATTAAGCGGGGTTTTGAAATAACGGATGAGTTTGAGCATGCGGACATATATGTGGTAAACACATGTACCGTTACAAGCTTGGCTGACAGAAAGTCACGGCAATATATCCGGAGGATGAAGAGACAAAACCCCGGCAGCATAGTTGCGGTTATCGGCTGCTACGCCCAGGTTAATCCGGAAGAGGCGGCAGCCATAGACGGAGTAGACCTTGTTATAGGAAATAATGAAAAAAATGCTTTGCCGGACCACATAGAGAAACTGCTGCAAGACAGGCAGATAAAAAAGGAGCAAGAAGGCCCTTACATCCACATACTTCCCAGAGAAGAGCTGAAAGAATACGAAGAGAGCGGCATAATTACTTCTATGGAATCACGGACCAGGGCCTATATCAAAATACAGGACGGATGCAATCAATTCTGTTCCTATTGCATTATACCATATGCAAGAGGGGCAGCCCGGAGCAGAGCGAGCCAGGATATAATCAGGGAGGCCAAAAGTCTTCTGGAGAAGGGATTCAAGGAACTGGTGCTCACGGGCATCAATACCGCCCTGTATGGATCGGAAGAAGACTTCC
>DGEG01000086.1 GCA_002385825.1 Firmicutes bacterium UBA3932
ACTGTGGCGGCTCCTTTGGGATATGGATCGCATCCTGGTCGTCATCGATCCGCTGCCCTCAAAAATGTTGGCGGGTTACAAACTTCTTTGCTCTCTGCGAACATCCGGGTTGCCCATTCTTTACCTGATTAACAAGATGAACGGCGGCGTAAGCCGTAAAGAGATGCTCGACTATCTGAAACTGAAGAACCTGTTTTATCTTCCGATGATAGATGAGGAGGTAATATATAGCTCCGAATACGGCTGCAGGTTTTTTTATGATCATGTTTCGGCCAGGTCCAAGCTGGAAAAACCTATGGAGGATCTGATTCAGGCTTTGCTGGCTGTAGAAACGGCATAATGTAATATACTTGTAATACAATTTCGGTTCTCTAGAATAGCGTTTTATATTATAATGTAGAAAAATTGTGTTTTTTGTAGATAGGCGGAATATGGCGTAATAGACCGTTTTTTCTCATGTCGTAACATAAGGTTCATGAGCTAATAGAAATTAAAGGGATGGTCCGTTTATGATAGTATTTGAAAATGTTACGAAGATGTACGGCAACAATGTTGGCATAGAGAATGTTTCCGTCCATATAGATAAAGGCGATTTTGTGTTTCTGGTAGGGCCCAGCGGCGCAGGCAAATCGACCTTTATAAAGCTGATTTTAAAGGAAATCTGCGAGGATAAGGGGAGAATCCTGGTCAACGGCATGGACGTAACCAGGCTGTCCAACCGGCAGATCCCTAAGCTGCGCAGAAGCATCGGCATCGTATTTCAGGATTTCCGGCTTTTGCCAAATAAAACCGTTGAAGAGAATGTAGCTTTTGCAATGGAGATCATTCACGCCAGCCGGAGAGCTATCCGTCGTAACGTGCCCCAGGTACTCAACTTGATGGGCATCGGCTCAAAAGCGAAGAAATATCCTCATGAGCTTTCGGCAGGTGAACAGCAGAGAGTTGCCATCGCAAGGGCTGTGATTAACAATCCTACCGTTCTAATCGCCGATGAGCCCACGGGAAATCTGGATCCGGATACTGCATGGGACATAATGCAGCTTCTTGACCAGATAAATCGCAGGGGAACAACCATCGTTATGGTAACCCATGCCAAGGACATTGTAGATCGCATGGGTAAACGGGTAATTGCCATAGATAAAGGCAGAATAGTTCGGGACGACAAAGCCGGCTTATACGGCTATTATGAAGACGAAGACGCGCACAGCTTCTTCTGTAAACCGGGAGGAGTATTCAATAACCATGTTTATTAGAGGGATAGGGCATGCCATAAAGCAGGCATTCATACAGATATTCAGAAATCGAGCCATGTCCTTCGCATCCCTGTTTTCCATTACGGCCATGCTCTTGATACTGGGACTCTTCTTTATACTAATCGTTAACGTAAGCGTCATAACGGAGAGTGCAAAGAAGCAGTTCGATACTATTCAGATTTACCTTCTGGATGAAACTGACAGGGCAACTGCCGTAAGGATGATTGATGAACTTTCCAAAATGGATGGGGTTGCTCATGCCTGGTATCTTTCCAAGGACGATGCCATGGCGGAGTACAAGATGAAATGGGGAGATAAAGCTTACCTTCTGGACGGTTTTGCGGAGAATCCGCTCCCGAATTCCATAAGGGTCAAGCTTTCGGATCTGGAGAAATCCGATGCCGTAGTAGAAAAAGCAAGGACATTTCAAGGGATCGAAGACATCAAGTATTACAAGACAGCGGTGGACAAGCTTCTCAAGATCACGAGTTATATCAGAATGGGAGCCCTGGTCATCATCCTATCGCTGGTAGCCGTATCGGTGGTAGTGGTTGCCAACACCACCAAGCTTACGGTATTGGCCAGAGCCAGGGAAATCAGCATAATGAAATACGTGGGAGCAAGCAACTGGTTTATCCGGGGACCATTTTTGGTGGAAGGGATGCTGATAGGTTTTATTTCAGCAGCTCTTTCTGCGGCATTGATTGCCCTGGTTTATCACAAGATCATGGAGCTATTCGGAACTGACATGTTCCTGATGTTTTCCGTCAGAATGGTTCCGGCAGCTTTCTTGGTTGAGAATTTAATAATGATATTTGCGGCTCTCGGCATCTGTATCGGAGCTTTCGGAAGCATCATATCCATGCGTAGATTTTTGGACACATAAAGGGGGAAGGGAGCGTCATGAGGATGAAACGTTGGATTTGCTACAGCCTCGTTGCAATACTTCTGTTTTCAATGATGAGCCTGGGCTTGAGTTTTGCGAACAATGCACAAAGCCGGCTGGATGAGCTGAACAGGCAGATCAGCAAACTCCAAGCGCAGTTAAAAGCAGGGAAAGCGGAAGAAAGCAAGCTGAATTCCCAAATAAAACAGTTGGACAAGCTCATCAAACAGGCAGAAGCGGAGGTGCGCGATCTTCAGTATGAAATCTCCCAGACGAACAAGAAGATCGCAGAAGTGGAAGAACAGCTTCGAGCCAAGCAGGCGGAGATCGAAGAACAAAATGAGATGATGAGCAACCGTATCCGTGCCATGTACAAAAATGGGGATGTGGGTATCCTGGAAGTTCTCCTTGGCTCTAAAAGCATGTCCGATTTCCTTACAAATCTGGATATGGCCCAGCGAATCTTCGATAACGATGTGGCGCTGTTGGAACAGTTGGAGGAACAGCACAAGACCATTGAGAAATATTGCAATCAACTGGAAGAGTTGAAACGAAATCTGTTATCCAAAAAACAGGAAGAAGCCGAGAAACAAAACCAATTGGAGCTTAGCAGGGGAAGTGTTTCCCAACTGAAAGCGCAAGTATCAAGCGAGAATAAGCAATTAGAAAAGCAGGTAGATGCATTAAATGCTGAAGCCAACAGGCTAATTGAAGAAATTTTGAGACTTCAGGGTACGGAAGACTATGTCGGCGGCGATTTCATGTGGCCGGTACCCGATTCAAGGAGAGTAACTTCGGAGTTTGGTTATCGCACTCATCCTATTCTGAAAGTGAAGAAATTACATACCGGACTTGATATAGGCGTTCCGTCAGGTAAGCCCGTCGTTGCGGCAAATGCGGGGAAAGTCATCAAAGCTGCCTGGAATAACAGCTACGGCTATATGG
Organism: Firmicutes bacterium UBA3932; assembly: GCA_002385825.1. GTDB lineage: Bacteria > Bacillota > Clostridia > Peptostreptococcales > Anaerovoracaceae > UBA1426. The sequence goes on from DGEG01000086.1 coordinate 3,085, forward strand.
TAATGATCGACCACGGCGGAGGGATCGTTACCCTGTATGCGCATAATAGCCAGCTTAAGGTAAAGACCGGCGATATTGTGGCGAAAGGACAGACCATTGCGCTGTCCGGAAGTACAGGAATGTCCACCGGGCCGCACCTTCACTTTGAGGTTCGCGTAAACGGCGAGTACAAGAACCCGAGGAATTATCTGAAATAGGGACTACATATTGACAGGAGATGTGATGCAGAAGGAATGGATTTTTCCTGAAAAACGAAAGAATAGAAAGAATAAGGATATCGTATTATCGCTGTTAGAGAAAAGAGGTATCATAGGTCATGAGGCTGTGGAGGAATTTCTTTCGGATAGGCCCCAATTGACCTATGATCCGTTTTTGCTAAAAAATATGGAGGAAGCCATAGAACGGATACAGGCAGCGCTGAGGAGGAAAGAACATATTTGCATTTACGGAGATTACGATGCTGACGGTGTTTGCGGCGTCAGCTTGATGATGGAGTTGTTCCGTGCACTGGATGCCAACTTTTCCTATTACATACCTTCCCGCTTTGATGAAGGCTATGGGCTTAATCAGGAGGCCATTGCCAGGATTAAAGAAAGAGGAGTGGATCTGATCGTCACGGTAGATTGCGGCAGCGTGTCCTATGACGAGGTGGAATTCGCAGGCCGTTTGGGCATGGATGTCATCGTGACGGATCACCATAACGTAAACGACAAGCCTCTATCTTGCCTGCTGATCAATCCCAGGCAGAAGGATTGCCGTTATCCGGAAAAAGAGCTCTCCGGTTGCGGTGTGGCCTTTAAATTAGCTCAAGCCCTGCACAAGAGAATGCCTGACATCTTGACGAAATCCCATCTCAACGCCATGCTCGACCTGGTGGCCATCGCCACAGTAGGAGATATCGTTCCCCTGACAGGAGAGAACCGGACTATGGTGAAGTACGGAATGCGTGTGATTAACAGGCGAAAAAGGCCGGGGCTTTCCATGCTTATACAAGGCGCCGGTTTGAAAGATGAAATAAACTCCAATCATATCGCATATGTTATAGTGCCTCATCTCAATGCGGCAGGGCGTGTGGATTCGGCAGAGGAGGGAGTAAAGCTGCTCACTTCTGCAAAGGAGGAACATTGGCAGGAGGCATCCGAAAGCTTACTCGAAAATAATCGTGAGCGGAAACGATTACAGCAACTTGCTTTTGACGAAGCTGTAGATAAAATAGAGAAGCATTATGCGGAAGAACTTTTTCTCGTACTTGATCTTCCTCATGCCCATGAAGGGATCACCGGTATTGTGGCGGGAAAACTTAAAGATAGATATCACAGACCCACAATTATAGCCACCCCCACCGGAGAAAACAAGCTGAAAGGAACGGGCAGAAGCGTGGAAGGCCTTGACTTATATGATATGCTTTCTGCATGCCGCCATCTCTTTGACAAGTTTGGCGGCCACGCTGGGGCTTGCGGTTTTACCATGGACAGGGAAAATCTACCTGTCTTGCGGGAAGCGCTCCGCGAGTCGGCAGAAAGCCGCTTTCGTGAGGATCCGTCTATCTTTCAAGCTAAGCTCCGGATCGATGAGGAAATTTCCGCTGAAGAACTGAGCAAAGAATTGATTTGCCAGATAGAGAAATTTGAACCTTTTGGTCACAAGAATCCCAAACCGATTTTTGCCCTGTGCGGCGTTTTAGTATCGGAGTCCTATTACATGGGTGATCGGCAACAGCATGTGCGATTTACCGCCGATGGTATTCCATGTGTTCTCTTCAACCGGGGTAATCAATTCCGGGATTATTTTGAGAAGGGAAGGCGGGTGGATATCGCCGGTTATCCGGAAATTAACCGTTGGAACGGCTGCGAAAGAATACAGTTCATGGTAGTTGATCTGCGTTGAGTTGCCGGGGGGTATTAATGGCATTATATATTAGGCAGAGACTGTCCTCATGCTTCGGGTGTATGATATAATAAAAAAACTTAGTTTTTAATTATAAGGAGAGAACCTCATCCTATGATTACATTAAAAAAACGGAATTTAATTATATTATTGGTAATTGCTCTCTGTACGGGGATTATTATAACCGCAGGCTATACCCAAATATATAGTATTGCGACGGACCAAATCGGTATAAGCGCGGAAGAATATGAAGATTACCACAGAATGAAGCAAGACTACGGGCGATTGGATTCGCTTGTTCAACTTATAGAGCAAAAATATTACATGCCCGTCGACAGGGATAAACTGTATGAAGGTATCTACAAGGGCTTGTTTGCCGGAATCGGAGACCCTTATTCTGCTTATCTTAACAAACAGGAGTATGAGAATTTAATGATCGCAGCTTCCGGGGAGTTTGAAGGTATCGGTGTTACCGTTGCCCCCGATAAAAACGGGTATATAAATGTGGTAGCTCCTATTGACGATACACCCGCTTTCAAAGCCGGCATCAAATCAGAAGACAAGATCATCGCTGTGGACGGAGTGGAGTACACCGGTGAGACCATAGACGCTGCAGTGGCGGCTATGCGCGGAAAAGAGGGAACGGAGGTTACGATTCAAGTACTGAGAGGCGATACTACCTTGGAGTTTACCCTCAAGCGCGCGAAAATCATTTTGCAGACAGTAAAGTCTGAAATACTGGAGGGGCAGATCGGATACATCAGAATCAGTTCCTTTGAAAAGCATACTGCGGAGGATTTCCGAAAAGCCCTGAGAAATATGGAGCTCAACGGTGTCAAAGGGCTGATCATTGATCTGCGGGATAACCCCGGAGGACTTGTAGACGTTTGTATAGAGATTGCAGATGCCCTGTTGCCGGAAGGCATAATTACCTACACAGAAGATCGTCACGGACAGAGGAATTACTTCACATCGGATCCAGGAGCTACGGAGATTCCCTTTGTAGTGATGATAAACGGAGGATCGGCCAGCGCCAGTGAAATTGTTGCGGCAGCTGTCAAAGACAGCGAACCCGGTAAAATTGTGGGTACCACTTCTTACGGTAAAGGTATAATTCAGGAAATTGTGGAACTTAATAACGGAGATGCAACAAAGCTGACGGTGATGCAATACTTCTCTCCGAAAGGAAATGTGATCCATGAGAAAGGGGTAGAGCCCGATTATATTGTTGAAATTTCCAGGGATGACTTTACAGACGGAGTGCTGTTGAAGGAAAATGACAAGCAGCTCCAAAAGGCGTTGGAGCTGCTGAAGTAATTGCTTTTTCCGTTTCTGTTCTGATGCTTTTGTGTTAGCCCTGATTCTGTTCTCGTTCCTTTAATCTCTTAAGGATCAGCTGGTAGCCGTCTGCTCCGTACAGGAGACAGCGGTTGACCCGGCTGATAGTGGCGGTACTGGCCTTTGTAATCTCCTCGATTTCATTGTAGGTTTTTTTCTGATCGAGGAGCCGGGCTACTTGGAAGCGCTGGGCAATGGCCTGAAGCTCCTTAATAGTACAGATGTCCTCGAAGAAGCGATAGCATTCTTCTTCGGTTTCAAGCAATAGAATTGCTTTGAACAGATCATCTATCTCTTTATTCTTCAACTTGGATTCGTAGCTCATATCCCTTCTCCGTTTCTTTTATAACACGCGCGTTTCCCCCGTTTTACAGACGTCAGATAATATCTCAGGTTGCTTTAATACTTTACAGCGTAATTATACAACGGGGTGTCCTTCTTGACAACAGTATTTTTTTCCAGTAATATACTGCTATAAGAATTGTGCCAAAAGGGAGTAGTTTATAATTGTTTATGGCCAACAGAACGGCATTGCCTGGTCGTAAACCCGCATGCGGAAACAAGACTTTTAGCATAATCAGCAAAGCATTGCAGATTTATGTTAAGAGTCTTATTTTTTTATATAATAATTCTTAGTATAAATCTGCACCATAATCAAAAAAGGCAAAAGGAGTGAACTCGATGTACGAACAGCAGTCGATACAACAAGTGTTGGAAGAATTGCACGTAGATCAGAAAGCTGGATTGTCCGAAGAAGAAGCGGCCAGACGTTTGGATAAGTATGGACCGAACACCTTTCAAGAGAAGAAACCCAAAACCAAGGTGCAGATGTTCATGGCGCAATTACGCGATCCTATGATATACATCCTTTTTGCAGCGACGGGAATCTCATTGTTTCTGCAAGAAGTTGCCGATGCATTTATTATTCTGGCTATCATTCTGCTAAACGCCACTATAGGCATGGTGCAGGAAGCGAAGGCTGAAAAATCTTTGGAGGCTCTTAAAAAACTATCCAGTCCCACCGCACTGGTAAGGCGGGAGGGAAAAATTTGCGATGTAGAAGCGGCAAAACTGGTTCCCGGCGATATCGTTATACTTGAAGCGGGAAGGATAGTACCTGCAGATCTTAGACTCATAAACAGCGTTAATCTCAAAATCGAAGAAGCGGCTCTCACGGGAGAGTCCGTACCGGTACAGAAAGACGCGGACTTCGTTGCGGAGACTGAAATAACGCTGGGAGATCGATTGAACATGGCATACATGTCCACCAGCGTTGCATACGGCAGAGGAGAAGGTGTAGTCATCGGAACGGGGATGAATACGGAGATCGGTAAAATCGCAAAGATGATCAGCGAATCCGTCGATGAGATGACTCCCCTGCAAAAAAGGCTTGGAGACTTGGGCAAATTGTTGGGAGTGCTGGCTTTGGGGCTCTGCGTGGCGCTGTTCGTAATTGCCTTGATACAGCAAAGGGACGTTATGGAGATGCTCCTTACAGCAATCGCCCTTGCTGTTGCCGCCATTCCTGAGGGATTGCCGGCTGTTGTCACCATTGTTCTCGCCCTGGGCGTCATGCGAATGGTAAAGGTTAATACAATTGTAAGAAGGTTGCCTGCAGTTGAAACCTTGGGATCTGTCAGCGTTGTATGTTCGGATAAAACGGGAACGCTGACCCAGAACAAGATGACGGTAACTAAGGTGTATGTAGACGGAAAACTCATAGACGTTCAAGATTTGGACAAGGAAAGCAATGACATTTTTATAAAAGGCTTTATTCTATGCACAGATGCTGTGGCGGATGAGGAGCGTAGGATCGGAGATCCTACTGAATTAGCCCTGATTGATATAGGGATAAACTTGGGTATTACGAAGAAATCCCTGGAGGAAGCGTCACCGAGAATCAATGAGCAGCCCTTCGATTCAGGGCGAAAAATGATGACCACGGTACACAGAGATGAGAACGGCAAGGTCACTGGCTACACCAAAGGCGCCGTGGACAGGCTTATTATTAAATGCACTCATATCATGGAAGGCGGTCAAATAAGGGAGATTACGGAAAAGGACAAGGAGAATATTGACGACGCCACAAGACAGATGGCAACCATGGCTCTCCGGGTGCTTGCTCTTGCCGTTAAAATGGACGACGAGTCCGCCACAGAGGAAAATCTCATCTTTGTGGGCATGGTGGGAATGATAGATCCGCCGCGGCCGGAAGCATTCGGAGCGGTTGAGACATTTAAGGATGCATCCATCACTACGATCATGATAACAGGCGATCATAAAGACACGGCTTTAGCTATTGCAAAGGAGTTGGGCATTGCGGAAAGGGAAGACCAGTGTATTACCGGCGATGAGCTCTCCCGCATGTCTCAGGAGGAACTCAATGGGGTGGTTTCTGACTTAAGGGTCTTTGCCCGGGTGTCACCGGAAAACAAAGTGATGATCGTCAACGCTTTTAAAGCCAACAATCACATAGTATCGATGACGGGTGACGGCGTAAACGATGCGCCTTCATTGAAGGTTGCGGACATTGGTGTAGCGATGGGCATTACCGGCACGGACGTGGCGAAAAGCGCTTCAGATATGGTCCTTACCGATGACAACTTTGCAACCATACAGAAAGCGGTAGAGGAAGGGCGCAATATATATAACAACATCAAAAAGTCCGTACTTTTCCTCTTGTCATCCAACTTGGGCGAGATCATAACCATGTTTACCGCCATCGTGGTGGGGCTTGCGGCTCCGTTGAAAGCGATCCATATTTTATGGGTAAACCTTATTACTGACTCCCTTCCCGCCCTCTCTTTGGGAGTGGACGAAGGGGATCCGGACATCATGAAAGAAAAGCCGAGGGATCCAAAGGAAAGCCTTTTTGCCCACGGCGGATACGCCATCACCATATTCTTCGGATCTGTCATAGGGATCACTACATTATGCGCATTCCTCTATTCTCCCGTTACCTTCCTGCTTGCTGCAGGAGAACCTGTGACCTTCGGGGCTATCAAAGCATTATTGTTTGCGGACGAATACATCTATTCACATGCGCAAACCTACGCTTTTACGGTGTTAGCCATATCCCAGCTCTTCAATGCCATGGGAATGAGGAACCTGAACAGGTCCATTTTCAAGTATAACCATTTCAGCAACCGTTTGATGATAGTCGCCTTTGTAGTTGCGTTTTCACTGCAGATTGCGGTAACGGAGATCCCGTTCCTGATCGAAGCCTTTGATACGATCTCACTGACTCTTAAAGAATGGCTTGCTTTGGCTGCCATATCAACGACTCCCCTCTGGTTCCATGAGTTGTTTGTTTTTGTAAAATACCTCAGAAAACGTTCATAAAAGGTTCACAAACTTTAAAAGAACTGTTTTGCTTTAAGGTCGTTAAGCACACGGGGATAAACCCCGTGTG
>DGEG01000157.1 GCA_002385825.1 Firmicutes bacterium UBA3932
GCCAAGAGAGTTCTCCTGGGCATAACGAAAGCTTCTTTGGCCACCAACTCTTTCCTTTCGGCTGCCTCCTTCCAGGAAACCACCAGAGTGCTTACCGATGCGGCAATCAAAGGAAAGACGGACCATCTGCTGGGTCTGAAGGAAAACGTCATCATAGGAAAGCTCATCCCGGCGGGAACGGGCATGAAGAGATACAGGGATATCCAAGTGGACTACGGAGTCAACACCGAATATATGGAATCCTTTAACTCTATAGCCGACGAAATCGACGAGGAAGAAGAGGGCATGACTGCGGAAATGTCCGTTGAGGAACTTGCCCAGGGAGATGTTTCGGCTTTATATAAGTCTGTAGCCGATATGGAAGATATATTGTAAACACAAAAAAGATTGACAATAATGAGCCGGCGGTGGTATACTAAACGCCGGTTCATTTGGGCGTTGACACCGAACTTTTAGTCGGGGTCAATACTGGCGATTTAAGCCTTTGAGGTTTAAATATACTATGCTGCCGGTGATCTTTCCCTGCAATCTTATATAAGAAGCGGGAAAAACTTTGCAGCAAGAAAGGAGAAACAAGAGTATGCCTACCATCAACCAATTGGTGAGAGAAGGAAGGACCAGGTCTGAAAAGAAATCTCAGGCACCCGCTCTGTTGAAAGGTCTCAACACTCTCAAAAGAAAGACTACAGATATCAATTCTCCACAGAAGAGAGGCGTGTGCACATCCGTTAAGACGGTCACTCCTAAGAAGCCGAACTCAGCTCTGAGGAAAGTAGCCAGAGTTCGCCTGACCAATGGTATCGAAGTCACCGCATACATTCCCGGCATCGGCCACAACCTGCAAGAGCATAGCGTTGTGCTGATTCGCGGCGGCAGGGTTAAGGATCTGCCCGGTGTGAGATATCATATCGTCAGGGGAACGTTGGATACGGCAGGCGTAGCCAACAGAAATCAGGCACGTTCCAAGTATGGAGCGAAAAGAGCAAAAAAGAAGCAATAATGGGAATATTGCAAAGATAAGTTTCGTAAGGAAATTTAACAAATATGCCCTTAATTATATATGATAGAGATCACATAAATTGAGTGGCATCACGGCCTCGTTTCGGAGGTCGAGTACCGAGCGAGTATTATCGCATGCAATAAGGAGGGAAGAGTAATGCCAAGAAAAGGTAATGTACCAAAGAGAGAAGTGCTCCCCGATCCCATCTACGGAAGTGTTGTTGTAGCAAAGCTCATCAACAGCATAATGCTTGATGGGAAAAAGGGAACTGCGCAGTCAATTGTTTACGATGCATTTGACAGAATCAAGCAAGCAACGGGAGAGAACCCTCTGGAAGTTTTCGAGAAGGCTCTCAATAACATCATGCCTGTGGTTGAGGTAAAAGCCAGACGAGTTGGCGGAGCCAACTACCAGGTTCCCGTGGAAGTCAGACCGGAAAGGCGCCAGACCCTTGGACTGCGGTGGTTGACAAAGTACAGCAGGGACAGGGGAGAGCGCACCATGTCCGAAAGGCTTGCAAAAGAGATCATGGATGCGGCCAATGGAACCGGCGCATCTGTTAAAAAGAAAGAAGACACCCATAAGATGGCAGAGGCTAACAAGGCATTTGCTCATTACAGGTGGTAGTGAAGGAGAAAAACAACAAAAGGCGTTTTGTTGTAGAAAGGAGTTAGGGATATGCCTAGAGAATTTCCGTTGGAAAAAATAAGAAATATTGGCATTATGGCGCACATTGATGCCGGTAAGACTACCACCACGGAACGCATCCTCTTCTATACGGGCAGGACCCATAAGATGGGAGAGACCCATGAAGGTGCGGCAACCATGGACTGGATGGCACAGGAGCAGGAAAGAGGCATAACAATAACTTCTGCTGCAACAACGGCCCAATGGAAAGACACCAGGATAAATATCATAGATACACCCGGGCACGTAGACTTTACCGTTGAGGTAGAAAGATCATTGCGCGTGCTCGATGGAGCTGTGACCGTGCTATGCGCAAAGGGCGGCGTGGAACCTCAGTCGGAGACCGTTTGGAGACAGGCTGAAAAATACCACGTTCCCAGAATAATATTCGTCAACAAAATGGATATTATCGGGGCTGACTTCCTAGGCGTTGTAGATATGGTCAAGGACAAGCTTAAGGCTAATGCTGTACCTATCCAACTTCCCATCGGAAAAGAAGATACGTTTGTGGGTATGATCGACTTGATAGAGATGAAGGCCGAAATATACAAGGATGACCTGGGAAGGGAGATACAGATTACAGAGATTCCTGCTGAACTGCTGGCCGAAGCAGAGAAGCATAGAAACGCTCTGATCGAGGCCGTTGCAGAAGCAGATGAAGAACTATTAATGAAGTATTTGGAAGGGGAGGAGCTCTCAATAGAAGAGATAAAAGCGAGCATCCGCAAGATGACTATTGAGGGCACCATGGTTCCTGTGTTATGCGGATCCGCTTATAAGAACAAAGGCGTACAGCCTTTATTGGATGCGGTGGTAGATTATTTGCCCTCCCCCATTGATATTCCGCCCATCAAGGGAATTGATCCCAAAACGGGTAAAGAGGCAGAGAGAGAGTCAAGGGACGATGAACCCTTCTCAGCTCTTGCTTTCAAAATCATGGCGGACCCCTTTGTGGGGAAATTAGCGTTTTTCAGGGTTTATTCCGGCAGTTTGCAATCCGGTTCCTATGTATATAATTCAGCTAAAGAAAAGAAGGAACGGGTGGGAAGAATCCTGCGGATGCATGCTAATCACAGATCGGAAGCAGATGTTGTTTATGCCGGTGATATTGCAGCAGCCGTAGGCTTGAAAAGCACAACTACCGGAGACACTCTATGCGATGAGAGGCGGCCCATTATTCTGGAGTCCATGGACTTCCCCGATCCGGTCATAGAGATTGCCATTGAACCCAAGACCAAGGCGGGGCAGGAAAAGATGGGTGCTGCGCTGATGAAGCTGGCGGAAGAGGACCCCACATTCCGAGCTTATACCAACCCGGAAACCGGCCAGACCATTATCGCGGGCATGGGCGAACTCCATCTGGAGATCATCGTGGATCGCCTGCTGCGGGAATTCAAGGTGGAGGCCAATGTAGGGAAACCCCAGGTTTCTTACAAAGAAACTTTCTCTGCGCCTGCGGATGTGGAATACAAGTATGCAAAGCAGACAGGCGGACGGGGCCAATACGGCCATGTCAAGATTCGGGTCACGCCCAGGGAACCCGGTTCCGGATACGAGTTCAAGAGTACGATTGTGGGCGGTGCTATTCCGAAAGAATACATCTCCAGCGTCGATGCGGGTATACGGGAAGCCATGATGTCAGGCCCAATAGGCGGGTATCAGGTTGTGGATATAGGCGTAGAGCTGTATGACGGTTCTTATCATGAAGTGGACTCTTCGGAGATGGCTTTCAAGATCGCCGCTTCCCTGGCATTCCGAGAGGCTGCCAAAAAAGCAAAGCCCGTACTTCTTGAGCCTATTTTCAAGATAGAGATTACAGCTCCGGAAGAATATATGGGCGATATAATCGGCGATTTGAATTCGCGGAGAGGGCGCATCGAAGGCACGGATATGCGCTCCGGAGCCGTACACGTCAGGGGAATGGTTCCCTTTTCGGAAATGTTCGGCTATGCTACGGACCTGCGTTCCAAGACACAGGGGCGCGGCGTCTATGTAATGCAGTTTGACCATTTTGAGAAACTGCCTGAGAATTTAATAGATAAGATAAGCAAATAGGCACGAGGAAATCCATAGGGAAAGGGAGAAGGAGGAAACCACAATGGCGAAAG
>DGEG01000161.1 GCA_002385825.1 Firmicutes bacterium UBA3932
AGATGTGTATAAGAGACAGACTTCATTTTACAATTCGCCAACTAAAATTAATTCCTTTTGCCATAAGTAGTTGATTTCATATGTCTTAATGCGCATATTTTACATTTTATGGATGAAAAATCAGCTAAAAATTAATTAATTGAGGAAATTAAGTTGATTTCGGGTCAACCGGTTTTTATTTACAGGTTACATAAGTTTTCATTTTTCATTTTATACGAAGAGGTGTCCGCAATTTAGTTTTAATTAAATTTGAAAGTTGCTGCGCATATTCCTCCGCTATTGGAAAATAATAATGGCAACGGAACATGTACAATTTTGAAATTCAGAGAGGAAGAGTGCAGATATGAAAGCAACAGGAATCGTTAGAAGAATCGATGATTTAGGACGCGTGGTGATCCCCAAAGAGATCAGGCGCACCATGCGGATCAGAGAAGGCGATCCTTTGGAAATCTACACAGATCGGGAGGGTGGAGTCATCCTCAAGAAGTATTCTCCCATAAACGAACTGAATGAATTTGCCGGAGAGTTCATCGAATCTGCCCACAGCGTTTTAGGTGAGGCAGCTGTCGTTACGGATACTGACCAGGTGGTAGCCGTGTCAGGAATTCCAAAAAAGGAATACTTAGAAAAGAGAATCAGCCCTGATATCGAGAAGATCATTCAAAGCAAAACCGTAAGAATCATATCCGATGAGAGCGCAGTGCATCCCATTACAAATGACGAAGGGGAAGACCTGGATTACAAATCCCAGGTAATAGTGCCCATCGTATCACAAGGAGATCCCATCGGTTCCGTGATCTTTTTCAGCAAGGAGAAGGAACATTCCATTGGGGAAGCTGAGCTTAAAGCGGCGGAGATAGCAGCTCATTTTCTTGCTAAGCAGATGGACAACTGAACCAAAGTTCTAATCCGAAGAGATATTTGAGGCAAGGTACAGACTCCTTGATTGCTTTTACGGCCAAGGAGTCTGTGCCTTCTTTGCTGTTTTTTATTATTTCCGGTCATTATTTTGAGCTCCAACGATTGAATTTGTAACATGTTGATAGATTTTTACATGTTCCTGTGCTATAATTTGCCCTATGGAGGTGAGGCCAATGCTTTTCAGGAATATTACCCTTTTAGATGAGAATTTCAATGTGCAGGAAAACATGTATGTGGGCATTAAAGGAGATCGAATCGATTATATCGGCGACATCATGCCTGAAGAGGACTACGGTGAAGTCTATGAAGGCACAGGCAAGCTGCTGATGAGCGGCTTTTTCAACTCTCATGCCCATACGCCCATGACCCTGATGCGAGGCTACGGCGAAAGCATGTCTTTGCATGACTGGCTCAATAAACGCATTTTTCCTTTCGAGGCCCATCTGACAGGAGATGATGTTTATTACGCCACGCTGCTTGGTATAGCAGAGTCCCTTCGTTTCGGCATCGTGTCCACCACCGACATGTATTATTTCTGCGATCGCATAGCGGAAGCGTTTATAGCGAGCGGCGCAAAAGCAAACATCAGCAGAGGCATCACCTGCTTTACTGACGACGATCTGAAAGATATTCCCGCATATCGGGAATCAAAGGAGCTTTACGAGCAATATAATGAAAGCGGAGAGGGAAGAATCCGTATCGATATGAGTCTTCATGCGGAATATACTTCCACTCCTAAAATCGTTGCCCAACTTGCCGAATTAACGAAAGAGCTGGGCGCCCAGATGCACGTCCATATTTCGGAAACCAAAGAAGAGCATGAAGGGTGCAAGGAACGACACCAGGGGAAAACCCCTGTGGAATACCTGAATGACCTTGGCCTCCTGGACTGTAAGACAACAGCGGCCCACTGCGTTTACGTGGAAGGAAGAGACTTTCAAATCCTGAAAGAAAAAGGGGTCACCGTTGCCAGCAACCCTGTCAGCAATCTGAAACTGGCAAGCGGTGTATGCAATGTACCAAGGCTGCTTGAAGAAGGTATCAATGTGGCCATCGGCACGGACAGCGTGGCTAGCAACAATAGCCTTAATTTCATTGAGGAGATGAAATTTTTCGGACTGCTTCATAAAGAGAGATTCAAGGATCCCAGGCTGACAACGCCCCGGCAGACCTTGTATGCGGGCACCAGGGCAGGAGCTATCGGCCAGGGAAGAGAAGACACGGGGATATTGAAAAAAGGCTACAAGGCAGATCTTATCGTTTTGGATATTACCGGACCTCACATGTATCCGGCCCACGATTTGGTGAATAACCTGGTTTATTCCGCTTCGGGAAGCGACGTGGTGCTGACCATGGTGGACGGCAAGGTCCTCTATCGCGAAGGAGAATTTCTTACAATAGATATGGAAAAAGTTCGCTTTGAAACGAAGCGTTCCATCGATAGAATTGTCGAGGCTTTAAAATAATGGCGAGAAAAACTTTTTTGCAGGGAGCTGTAGTTTTAGGGGTCGCCGGGCTCATCATAAAAGTGATGGGCGCGGTTTTTCGCATACCTCTTGCCAACATTATCGGCGATACGGGAATGGGGTATTATCAGACGGCATATCCGGTCTACGTGCTGCTTCTGACCCTTTCTACCGCAGGTGTCCCTGTGGCTATCTCGCGCATGGTGGCGGAGCGTAACGCATTGGGCAATAACTATGAAGCCTACCGAGTTTTTCGTATATCCTTTGCGCTTCTTTTCGCCATCGGCATCAGCTCATCGGCTGTGCTGTTTTTCGGAGCAGAAGCCATCGTCACTCACCTTGGCAATCCGGGTGCAAAGATGGCCATGATGTCCATTGCGCCGGCTTTGCTCTTTGTACCCATGATGGCGTCTTTTCGGGGATTTTTTCAGGGTTTGCAGAATATGAATCCCACGGCCATATCCCAGGTCGTTGAGCAGCTCTTCCGGGTTGCGGCAGGGCTTACATTGGCGGTGGTGCTCGTGGACAGGGGCCTTGAATACGCCGCCGCAGGCGCGTCTTTCGGAGCTACCGCAGGCTCGGTGATGGGGCTGCTCACCGTGGTCGGGTTGTTTCTCTATCATAGGAGGAACATCCTTGAGGGCGTTGTCAGAATAAAAGGAGAAAGAAGTGAAAGCAGCAGCAGGATTCTGATTCAAATTCTGGCCATAGCCATACCCATAACCATCGGCGCGGCCATAATGCCCATTATGAATACAATAGATGTGGCCATCGTTATCAAGAGACTTGCCGCCAGCGGCTTTACCCCGGATGCAGCCAACAGCCTGTATGGGCAGCTGACAGGTATGGCAGGACCCTTGATTAACTTTCCGCAGGTTCTGACCCAGGCGATTGCCATGAGCTTGGTTCCTGCGGTGGCGGCAGCCTACAAGCGCAAGGAAATGGATTTTCTGAGGTACAACGTGGAACTGGGGCTTAGGACTTCATTGATTTTAGGGTTGCCCTGCGCCCTGGGTCTTATGACTTTGTCCGAGCCTATCATGTTGCTCCTCTATCCCGCTCAGCGGGCAAGCGCCGTAAGCGCGGCTCCCAGCCTGTTTATACTTTCCTTCGGCGTGATATTTTTGGCCACGGTGCAGACGCTGACCGGCGTGCTTCAGGGAATCGGCAGGCAGCTGATTTCGGTGAGAAATCTGGCTGTAGGAGCCTTGGCCAAAGTGGTGCTGACATATTATTTGACCGCGATCCCCTCCATAAATATCCGGGGGGCGGCAGTGGGCACTGTATGCGCATATATTGTGGCATCCGCCTTGAATCTAGTGGCAGTGAGCAAGTATACGGGAACCAGGTTCGATCTTCGGCTGACCATAATCAAACCTTTGGTGTCCGGGCTGGTTATGAGCGGGTTTGTTTTTGCCGCTCACCGTGTTGTTTATATGGTTTTAGGTAATGTTACAGACAGTGTCAACAAGGCCAATGCCTTGGCTACGGTTTTGGCTATCCTGGTGGGCGTCCTGGTTTATTTTGTGATGCTCATAAAGACGCGAACGATTACCAGCGAGGAATTGAAGCTGCTTCCCAGGGGAGACAAGTGGATTAGGCTGTTTGACAGGTTTAAAAAATGATGTAAGAGGGATTATATAATGTATGAGGAACTATATGAGGAAGGAAGGACGACAGCGGAAGCCATAGAACGGCTTCAGAAGATCATTTCTCTGTTGAGAAGTGAGGAGGGCTGCCCGTGGGATAAAGAACAGACTCATGAAAGCCTGAAGGTATGTCTCATTGAAGAGGCTTACGAGGTTACGGAAGCCATCGACAACTTGGATTGGGACAATCTGGAGGAAGAGTTGGGTGATGTACTGCTTCAGGTGGTCTTTCACGGAGATCTGGGAGAAGAGGAGGGCAGATTTGATCTCAGGAGCATCGCAAACCGGGTTTGTGATAAAATGATACGTCGCCATCCCCATGTTTTTTCAAATATTAGAGCGGAAAGTATTGACACAGCCCTTGAAAAATGGGAAAATATGAAAAAGACTGAAAAGCGTGGCACTTTAGCAGAATTCATGCGGGAAATTCCAAAAGCTCTTCCTGCATTGAGAAAGAGCATGAAGATCCAGTCAAAAGCCGCGGATGTTGGCTTTGACTGGGATGATGTGGTTCCCGCTTTCGATAAGATAAAAGAAGAGACCCAGGAGCTTGAAGAAGCATACCGGAAAAGAGACTTTGGGAAAATAAGCGATGAATTGGGAGATTTGCTTTTCGCGGTAGTGAATGTCGCAAGATTCCTGAAGGTCGATCCTGAAGACGCTTTGAATTTTACTTCACAGAGATTTATAGAAAGGTTCAGCTTCATTGAAGAGTCAGCTCGCGCGCAAGGCCGTAGTTTGGAATCAATGACGCTTTCGGAGATGGACAAGCTCTGGGAGGAAGCTAAGAAGCGAGAACCCTAAATAAATGGGCATGTGAAGTAGAATGAGGAGATAGAAATTATCAATATTTCATTGAAGGAGGTAAGATTCGTGAACAAAGCAGAATTAGTTGCCTGCGTAGCAGAGAAAACCGGCTTTACCAAGAAAGATGCTGAGGCTGCAGTAAATGCATTTATTGGCTGTGTAGAAGAGACTCTTGTAAAGGGTGAAAAGGTACAGCTCGTCGGTTTCGGAACCTTCGAGACCAGGCAAAGAAAAGCCAGACAAGGCAGAAATCCGAGAAAGCCGGACGAAGTAATCAAGATTGCTGCTTCGAAAGCTCCTGTTTTCAAAGCAGGTAAGGCATTAAAGGATGCTGTTAACAAATAATACATTTTTCTTAAAGGAGGCAGCAGCGGCTGCCTCTTTTCTTTTGTATAGCTTTTGTTTGGAGGAATTATGAGAATTGATAAGTACCTGAAGAATTCAAGGATTTTAAAGCGAAGGACCGTAGCAAAGGAAGCCTGCGAACAAGGCAGGATTCTGATTAACGGCAAGGTTGCAAAACCGGGCAGCGAAGTCAGTCCGGGAGACGTGGTGGAAATAGGCTTTGCCAGCAAGCAGATAAAAATCAAGGTAACTGCGGTTCCCGAACATGTGACGAAGGATGACGCGGCTTCCATGTATGAGGTTCTTTCCTGATTCAGGTAATAGAAACTGAAAAAATGGCAACAATAACTAACGGTGATCCGTTTTCAGGCGGACAACCGTTAGTTTTGTTTTATTTGGGAGAATGCATGAGAATCGGAATTCCCGAGGCTCTTCTCTTTCGGAGATATGAGCCTTTTATCAGAAAGTTTTTCGACAACCTGGAAGTGGATGTGGTTTACTCCGGACCTACGAATGGCGAAATCATGGAACGGGGGATTGCTCATTGTGTCGATGAGGCATGCCTGCCAATGAAAATATTTCAAGGGCATGTTGTTAAGTTGCAGGCGGAATGTGACAAGGTGGTGGTCCCCAGGTTGATGAAATGCGAGTTCGGAGATTCTATTTGCCCGAAGTTTGTCGGATTGCCCGAGCTGGTGGGGAAAGGGAGAGCAGGCAGCAAGATTATCTTTACGGAACCATTGTATTTAAACGACAGGAATAAGTTGCGCAAGGCCGTAATAAAGCAGAGTAAGCAAATAGGCGTATCGAAGGCAAAGGTGAATGACGCGTTTCGAGCGGTTGAAGAGTTTGTGCGGGCAAGGAAGCAGGGAGAATGTTATGGAGCCGGAGCAGTTAGCTCCTGCGAAGGAGGGGGTGAAAACACCGGCGGCATAACGGGCATCCATGACGGCGCAATCAAGGTGGCGTTGCTTGGGCACCCGTACAATATTTCGGATTCCTATGCAAATATGAATCTGGTGAGCAAGCTGAAACGCTTGGGGATTTGTCCCGTTACCGGAGATGAACTGACCCGGGAAGATATGGATGAGCAAATGACCGGCTTGATGAAAGCGCCATATTGGAGGTTTTACAGGGAGAATTTCGGCAAGGCCATGGCTTTATTAAAGAAAGGGAGCGTTGACGGAATCCTCTATGTTTCTTCGTTTTGCTGCGGCACGGATTCGGTGACCATTGAGATGATAAGAAGCAGGATTGGGGATTTTTCCATGCTGGTTTTAAAGCTGGACGAGCATACGGCGGAGGCGGGGATGGATACCCGGCTGGAAGCCTTCGCCGAGCTCCTGGAACGCCGCCGGCAAAAATCAAAAGGGACAGTCCCTTTTGATTTTCTAAAAGGAGAGAAGGCATGAAACTGACTTTTCCCAGGTTCGGGGACAGTAATATATATGGGCGCCTGCTTTTCCGGGAACTGGGCGTGGATTTTGTCGTCCCTGCTCCCAACAGCGCTGAAGGTCTGGAGCGGGGCGCGGCCAGGGCTCCGGAAGACATTTGCCTTCCTTTTAAATTGATGATAGACAATTTGTTATCGGCCTGGGAACAGGGCGCGGATACGGTTATCATGCCTGCCACCATGGGGCCTTGTCGTTTGGGCGAGTACGGGGAACTTCTTGCCGTTACCATGAGAAAGCAAGGGTGCGATTTCAGGTGGATACTCCTCGATTCGATTTCTGCGATAGGTGTGAAGGAGTTGGTACATCGTCTCGCCCAAGCGGTGGAGGATTCCCTTTGCAGCAAGCGGCAGATCTTTCGCGTCTTGAGGAAGACCTACACCCTTATAAAAGAATTTGAAAAATTAGAAGCGGAAGTTCGCAGGTTAAGCCCTTATGACAAAACGGCGGGATCTTCAAAAGCTGTTTTGAGGACCTGTCGCAGAGCCCTGGAACAGGCAGAGGAACTTTCCGAGGCTATAAATATAGTCAGGCAGAGCAAGAAGGAGCTTCACAGCCTCCCGCGGGATATGAGCAAGCGCCCGTTGCGGTTGTTGGTCACGGGGGAAATCTATACGCAGATCGAGGCCTTTGCCAATCATTATATAGAAGACACGCTGATGGATCTGGGAGTGTCTTTTGAAAAGAACATAAGCATCGGCTGGTGGGTTCGAAATACGGTGCTGAATCCCTTTGGAGGAATGCTGGCGGAGGCAAAGAAAAATCCTCTCATGCCTCACCGGATCGGGGGATATGCTAAAGAAACCATCAATGAAGCTCTTCGCTGCAAGAAGGAAGGATTTGACGGGATTCTGCAGCTTTTTCCCGTAGGATGCATGCCTGAAATCGTCGCAAAGTCGGTATTTGACGGATTGGCAAAAGATGAAGGTTTGCCGGTGCTTTCCATTGTATATGACGAAATGGGTGGTGAAGCGGGATACCTCACACGAATCGAAGCGTTTATAGATATGCTTGAAAGAAAGAGGGACATGGAGAATGTATTATCTGGGGATAGATGTAGGATCGGTAAGCACGGATTTTGTTGTAATGGACGATAATCTGAAAATAGTAGATCAGTTATACCTGAAGACGAAAGGGGCGCCCATCGATGCGGTGAAGGAAGGGTTGGGGCAGCTGTCCGGCCGCTTCCGGGACGAAGAGATTTTGGGCGTGGGGACCACCGGAAGCGGCCGGGCGCTGGCCTCGGCCATCGCCGGCGGGGATGCGGTGAAAAACGAGATAACCGCCCACGCCGTAGCTGCCGCAACCCTGGACCCGGAGATCCGAACCGTGCTCGAGATCGGAGGGCAGGACTCAAAAATAATATTGCTACGAAACGGGGTGATTTCGGATTTTGCCATGAATACGGTCTGTGCCGCCGGCACCGGATCCTTTCTCGATCGTCAGGCGGAACGGCTGGGAATTTCCGTGGAGGAACTGGGCAAAATGGCAGCCATGGCCGAAAATCCTGTAAGCATTGCGGGGAGATGTGCGGTGTTCGCGGAGTCGGACATCATACATAAGCAGCAGCTTGGGTGTAGGATGGACGATATTATTGCGGGGATGTCAAAAGCGTTGGTGCGCAACTACCTGTCCAACGTGGCCAAAGGTAAAACAATTCTGCCGAAAATTTGCTTCCAGGGAGGAGTTGCAGCTAATGAAGGGATCCGAAGAGCTTTCGAGGAAACCCTTGGAACGCCTGTAATCGTTCCCGAATACCACAAGGTAATGGGAGCCTTCGGCGCCGCCATACTGGCCAAAGAAAAAATTAAAAAGCCAGCTCTCAAATCCAAGTTCCGGGGTTTTCAGACAGCCAATGAGCCCATCGAAAGCCGCAGCTTCAATTGCAGAGACTGCGATAATCGCTGCCAGGTCACTGTGCTCTATTCGGGAGACCGGCAGTTAGGCTGCTTCTCCGACCGCTGCGGCAAGTACCAGAATAACAATTTTTAGCGTCTATTGCAGTTCTCTAATAAGCCGTCTGTATAATAAATATACCAACAGCCCTTCTACCACGGTTACAATTAAAGCTACAGGAGCCCGCGCCGCTAATAATTCCCAATATCCTGTTCCGTACAGCTGGGATAACAACAAAGTGGTCAGTCCGATGCTTGTGGCCAGGTTTGTGATGAGGATGATTGCATAAACCCGCAAAAGGCTGATTCTCTTCAGAAGCAATGGCTTTAACAGGGCAGGCAGCACCCCTGCCAGAATAGGAGAAATGGTTAAAGGTGGATACCAGGGAAAGGGAGAGAAGAAGGAAGCTCCGACTATGTCTGCCACTGCCCCGGTAAATCCGCCTGCTACGGGTCCCAGGAGAAGACTTGCCAATATAATGGGAATGTTTCCGAAACTGATGCGAACGCTTTGCGTGATCCAGATTACCATGAACCGTGCTAATATTATGCTGATGGCCGCAAAGAGTGCCATGAGTATCAGAGTCTTTGTGCTGAACTTTTTCATAAAAAAATCCCCCTGTTCATAGTGTAGTTACTACACTAAAGAAGGAAGGAATCTACTTCATATTCTCCTTTAATGCAGTAGCGGATGCGATATTGTATCGCAACAAACGTTTTTCGTTCATGGGCAACATCCCATCCCATGACACTGTGCCCTGAAATTTCAGGACGAACGCACAATATCTACTCTACTTTCCACAAGGATAGCATGATCATAATATATTTTCAATAGTAATAAGTTCATTTTCGTAAAGGAACAGGAGAAGATGGCGAAGGGCTGCCAATTCAGCAATTGCCGAGGCTGATTCCCGGCTCCGGCAATATGCCTCGGCCCGAACCAGGGCCGACTCCACATCGTTTATAGAGACGGAATCAAAGAATAAAGAATAGACGAGCCGCCTGCCATACCATTTCGCCGAAACACGGGCAATGGCATCCTGTGCTTGCTTCCAGTCGTTTGTTTCTATCGATGTGACGGCGATATCGATATCCGTCGCCATTTTGTCCACATCCACATCTGCATAATCGATAAAGACCCGCCAGGTTATCAGCAAAACGACGGTTACGGCAATGGCGATCCATAATGCTTTCATTGCATATCACTCTCCTGGGATTGGCTTATTGCATTGTTTGTCCCAGGCGATGTTTTTGTCTTGGGATGAATATAGATTACCCCGTTTTCATCGACAAAACAGAGAAATACCTGGCTGTAATCCGTGATACCATCGGAAGCAAGCCGGCGCTTCAGGGTGTCTTCGTCTACCGCAGAACGCAGAAGATTCTCCCTGTACAGGGTTCCGTCTGCGACAAGAACCATAGGCAGGCTTTCGGCACCTGCGGGTATTCCTAAATCCTGTTTCGTGACAGGCTCCTTCTCCGGCTTGGGGATAACACTCATATCTCCGTTGGCTTCAAGAATTGCATACTCAACGTCGGCTATGGAAGGATAGTTTTTGATGCGCAGCTGTTGGGTGAGATCGTCGATGGTTATCCGGTATTTCCTCATTTCACTTTCGTTCACGCGGCCTTTTTCTATTATTATAGAAGCCTTGCCTTTTACAATGTTGGTAATGGCGGGGCTTTTAATGGACAGTACAGAGATGATAATCTGGATCAGGAGCAGCCCCATCATTGCCGACACTCCCGTAATAACGGACACATTGGGTGATGTAATGGCCAGAGTGGCAATTTCCGCGATCATAAAAAGGGCAACCAACTGAAAGGGATCCATTTTAGACAGTTCACCCTTTCCCATAACCCGGATCACAAACAGGGCTACCATGTAAAGAATAACGGTTCGAATAAAAATATTGATCAAGGAATTGTCCTCCCGTGATTGTTTATGCTTATCCTTTGCAAATGTTTTGCTTGTTATTCCCAAGTTTGATAGAATCAATTTGTGAATTGTAAAGTTGGCGCTTGCTTGTACTCGCTGGAGCGCAACTCTACACTTTTAATAAGTGATACGCGGAGCGCAAAAGATGAGACCATATGTAAACTATTTCGCCGGTTATTATATTTTCAGCTATGCAGCAATCGGAGCCCTGTTTCCGCTGATCGCTCAATACTTACACGGTATCGGATTCTCCGGCGGGCAGATTGGTGTCATCACTGCTTCATCTACTGCAATAGGCATTTTGTCCAATTCTTTTTGGGGCGGCATTTATCACAGGAGGCAGAGAAGCAAAAAACTGATCTTGTTGCTCTGTGTTATAACTGCCCTGTCATCGCTGATGTTGATGTGGGTGGGAAGTTTTTGGATATTCTTACTATTATATATACTTGTTTTCTTTTTTGAGAATCCCGTATTCCCTCTGATAGACTCCACCATTATGGAAGTGGATTATCCTTTTGGAGCGGCCAGGAAGTGGGGCGCCGTGGGATTTGCCTTGGGTATCGGTGTGGCGGGAGCGGTAGCGGAGCCCTTCGGGTTGCTGTCGATTTTTCCGATGTTCGCCATATTCTTTTTATTGACTGCATTGCTCATAGGGATAAGCTTAAAACATAATAGCAATCTTTTCTCGAAAGGCGATTCTGCATCATTGAATCCTGAGAATCCGGAAAACGAGGTAAAATCCCAAAAGCAGAAGACAAAAAGCGGATATAAAGATCTGATACGGGACAGAAAATATGTGGCTTTGCTTATCAGTGCATTTTTCTTCATGGGTCCCTCTCTGTCGCACAATACATATTTCAGCTTCTTATATATAGGGGCCGGAGGAACCATCGCAGGGATGGGCCTGGTGCTCCTGTTAATGGTGATCAGCGAAGCGCCTTTCATGGGGTTGTCCCAGCGGATCTCATCTGCACTGACCATGGAACGCGCCGTTTTACTGGCCATGGTCGCTTCCGCCGCACGCTTTCTCTGGTATAGCACAAGTCCGTCGCCCGAGCTTTTAACGGCAACCTTTTTTCTACAGGGAGTGGCCAACGGCATAGGGATCGTCGAAATTGCGAAATACATTACCAAGCTGGCCGGGCCGGC
>DGEG01000105.1:0-423 GCA_002385825.1 Firmicutes bacterium UBA3932
AGATGTGTATAAGAGACAGGACATATGCTTTACAGTAAAATATGGCAAATAACATAAAACAATGGACAGGTATGTATCGATCAAGGAGGAAACAGGGATGGAGGTCTTAAAGGTATCAGCAAAGTCAAGTCCTAATTCGGTAGCAGGTGCTTTAGCAGGGGTATTGAGAGAAAGAGGGGGTGCGGAAATTCAGGCAATCGGCGCCGGCGCCCTCAATCAAGCCATTAAGGCGGTGGCTATTGCCCGGGGTTTTGTAGCACCGAGCGGAATGGATCTGGT
Source organism: Firmicutes bacterium UBA3932 (assembly GCA_002385825.1). GTDB lineage: Bacteria > Bacillota > Clostridia > Peptostreptococcales > Anaerovoracaceae > UBA1426. The sequence continues at coordinate 280 of DGEG01000105.1, forward strand.
CTGCGTGCCGGCTTTCACAGATATTCAAATAGAGGGGGAAGAGCGGACGGCAATTAAATTGATCATCGAGCCCAGGTAATTGGTATACATAAAGAGGCAGGGGTTACTGCCCGACAAAAAGGGGCGAAATATGAGGGGAGAGGA
>DGEG01000105.1:595-52298 GCA_002385825.1 Firmicutes bacterium UBA3932
TGAAGAAGAAAAATTCCTATTCTGAAATAACTCCTGATATTATTAAACTGACAGAATTGTGTAAATCAAAGAGCATGATCGATCCCGAACTTTACGGGAAATATGATGTAAAACGAGGGCTTCGCGATATCAACGGAAAGGGTGTACTGACAGGGCTTACGGAGATTTCGGAAATTCAATCGTTTATCAGGGAAGGAGATCAACTGATACCTACGGAAGGAAAGCTTTTCTACAGGGGGATAGATGTAGAGCAGATAATCGCCGGCATCATGAAAGAAAAGCGGTTCGGATTTGAAGAGGTGACCTACCTGTTGCTGTTCGGCGAACTTCCGACGAAGGATGAGCTGGACAGGTTTATCGAAATCCTTGCCGGTTATCGAACCCTGCCTACAAACTTCGTCAGGGACGTCATCATGAAGGCTCCTACCCGGGACATGATGAATTCCCTGTGTCGCAGCATTCTCACGTTATTTGCCTATGATGACAACGCCAACGATATTTCCTTGTCGAACGTTATGCGGCAGTGCCTGCAGCTGATCGCCAATTTCCCCGTGCTTTCGGTATACGGGTATCAGGCCTACAGCCATTACATCTGTGGCAACAGCCTGGTTATCCATCCGCCGAAGCCGGAACTCTCTACGGCGGAAAATATCCTGCACATGCTCCGGCCGGATAGCAAATATACGGAAATGGAGGCCCATATTCTGGATGTGGCACTGATTCTTCACGCAGAACACGGCGGCGGAAACAACTCCACCTTTACAACCCATGTAGTCACTTCCAGCGGATCCGACACATACTCTACCATCGCTGCCGCCTTGAGTTCGCTTAAGGGACCCAAGCACGGAGGAGCGAATATCAAGGTTATAGAGATGTTTGAGGACATGAAGAAGACGATCCGCGACTGGAGTGATGAAGAGGAAGTACGAAAATATCTTTCCGATTTACTAAACAAAAAGGCCTTCGATAAGGCAGGTCTGATTTACGGTATGGGACATGCGGTATACTCCCTGTCAGATCCGAGGGCAAACATTCTCAAGTCTTTAGTGGAGGAATTGTCTGTAGAAAAGGGAATGGAAGAAGAATTCCAACTCTATTCACTGGTTGAGAGACTGGCTCCTGAAGTGATTGCCGAAGAACGGAGAATATATAAGGGTGTCAGCGCCAATGTGGATTTTTACAGCGGATTTGTTTATCACATGCTGGATCTGCCTCTGGAACTCTTCACGCCCATTTTCGCCATCGCCAGAATTTCGGGATGGAGCGCTCACCGGGTGGAAGAGCTGATCAACGGAGGCAAGATCATACGTCCCGCATATGTGAGCGTGGCAAAACGCAGAGATTATGTCCCGTTGTCCGAAAGAAAGCGAAATATGTAAACCCCTTATTGAGACTCAGTAAATATAATTTGATCGTTAGGCGACAAGGTGAGATTTATTGATTCGGAATGATGAACCACGGGTGGTGGGGAGGTTTTTGAACCCAGCTTACCTGAGAGGGTTCGTAGGCAAAAATGTAGTAGATTCCGTTATAGATCACTTTGTCGCCTTTTCTTATGGGGCCTCCGCCGTCCCGTTGATTCAACCAGGAATTGAAACTCTCCACAGACATGTTATTATACGGAGGGACTCCTTCCCAACCGGTGATATCCCTGGAAGGACCCGGGTTGATCTGTAAAATGTGTGGATACTGGGAGGGATGGGTTCCCAGGGTAATCCAAGTGTTGTACATTACCACATAATAGGTGGTTCCTTCGTATACAAAAGTCGAACCTCCGGACATGATTGCGCCGCCGCTGCCTGGGGCACTTTCTTCTTCAGGCCATTTATCCGTTACAGGGATACCGGGAGACCCGTTGCCTCCCGTGCCGGGAATGTATCCCTCGGGACCGGTGCCGCCGTAATAACGTCGGATTATTTCATGTTCATACTCAAAAGACAGGGAGATGCCTTTTTCCAGGATGCCGGTGAAAGTCGATGCTTGGGGGCTCTTTCCCGTAGAAGTGGCGGTTATGGTGATTCTGTCCGTATAATCGCAGGCTCCTGTACTTTCGTCAATTTCGGAGAAACTCAGCTCATGTTCTACGGAGTAAACGATTTTGATGGGAGCGTTCTTATATGCTGAACTGCTTTCTGAAATCCCCCCATTCATGATAAAGCCGTCTTCAAAGCTTCCGTAACCATAATAGATCTCGTCTTCTAAAGTGATCACATGATACAGATCTGAGTACTTAGTTGTAATCTGTCTGCTGAGTTCATTCATGGCGCTTTGAACCGTTCCCTCAACGGAGGATTTTATGAATTCAATACCGGATTTTGCGCTCAGATAAGCTTCCCGGGATTTTATGCCTGAATCGGCGGAGACAATGCTGGATTGAGCAATGGTGTATAGCGCTGCAACCATGACAGCCAGTCCGGTTACAATGATGATTACCAGTGCGAGGGCAGAACCTTTTTTATTGTTGTGAAACTTTCGCTCTAAAAGCATAAAGGTCTCCTTTCAAGAAGATGCTGCGGGTTGCCGGGATATACATCAAAGGCCATGGGTCACGTGAAAATATAAGTTATAATCCAGTTCTCTCATTGCAGGATAAGTCCCGGCTTCGGCGTAATTAAGGACAATTCCTCCTTCAATGAAATAGGAACCGTCCTCCTGTTGTGCCAGTTTGTATTCCATCAGAACTTTGTCTCCCGCTGTGGTAAAGCCTACGAGAACATCGCTTACATCGTCCAGGGCATCATATTCGATCATCATGGGCGCGGAATTTCCCGCGGTGTAATAGGATACGCAGAAGCTTTCACGTTTCTCATTATAAAAGAAACGAAAATATTCACTTTCCGTTTTACCCTCAGGCAAGGCGTTAAAAAAATCTCCCTCAGAACTTGAAGTAGTTGTGGTGAACACAAGGGAAGGCGCCACGGAAGCCGCATTTTGAAACATGGTTTCAAAGGAGCGGGCCTGACTGTAAATGCGGGAAACCTCTGCTGTATCGTCAAAAATTTTCCCGCCCACAAACCACATGGAAACCGCAGCGGAAACAATAACCGCAGTGAAAAGTACGCTGACGATGAGTTCGGGGAGGGTAATTCCCTTTTTTGATTTTCGATTTAACCGGTTGTTTATGTATCTCATTTTGTTTTATACGATGTTTATATTTCATCAATATTCATGTTGGTTTATATCGCCGTGGAAGGCAACGCATACCATTTCCACGCTGTCCCTGCCCTTTGCCGTATCGAAAAATAAGGCAATGGTGATACGGCACAGGTCGGAACCGTTGAAATTCTCCTCCGCAATGAACTGGATCCGATCTTCTTCTGTAATGAAAGATTCTCCCGGGTTTATGCGAAGGTAATTCATATCTTCTGCAATGTCATAAATGCTTTGGGAATCATTGATGCGGGCAATGATAATATCTGCTGCCTGTTGTACCTGGGCGGCATGAGCATCTTTTGCGCTGTTGGTCAATACCATCTTCTGTGAAAAGCCTAATCCCGCCAGAATTCCCGTGGTGACGAGAGCCAGTATTATTATTGCCGCAAGGACTTCTACCAGCGTAAATCCTTTTTTGCTTTGCGGTGTCAATGTACGGCCTCCCTGTATTTTTTGTCGTTTTTTGTAAAGCCATTATATACTATTACCTTATAAATAAAAAGTAAACTTATATATAAGTTGGGAAAAAAGACTTGCTCCGTGATGTAGTGTCGAAATACAAAAAAATTGAAAAAAATTGACATAAAAGTCGCCTCGGGTATAATGAAATGCAAGTAAAGGCAAACCCTGTGAAAGCAGGGGACGCAAAACTACAGGGCCTAAACCGGCATTTCCGGAATGGCAGCCAGTTGCCGCAATCAAAAGTTGCGGCTTTTTTATTAAAAGCAGCGATATGTACTATAAGTTGCAAATAGTTACATAGCAAGGAGGAAGAAATGAAGGGACGAAGAAAAAAAGGATTCACACTCATCGAACTCATCGTGGTTGTTGCAGTTTTAGCTCTTTTGGCAGTCGTGGCAGTTCCCATGGTTGCCAGCTGGGTTGATGATGCAAAGAATGCAGAGGCCGCAGCCAATGCCCGGACCATAGAACTGGCAATGAGGGCATACATGGCAAAAGAGGGGCTTGAAAACATTGCCAATGAAACAGTAATGGAGACTGCATTAGGAGAATACGGCCTCCCGAAAGATAAGATTGAAGACAGCAGTGCTGACTTTCAAGTTAAAAAAGACGGTTCTGTGACAATAATAACAGAGAATGGCGACGGTGACATTACATTCACAGATGCAGATTGATGTCTACCGCTTGGCCCTGCTAAAAAGCCCGAGAGATCGGGCTTTTTAGCAAATGAATCCGTTAGATCTGTGAACATTGCCATGTCAAGATGTCATTGCAATTTTTCGAAATAGATTATCCTGTTAATCAAGGAAAGAATCATGGATCAATATCCTCGTACAAAGGGTAATAATAAATCGGGCTTTACTTTAATTGAGGTGGCGCTGGCGGTGGTCATCATCGCTATATTGGCAGCCATTGCCGTACCGTCTGTTTCCGGCGTGCTGAATAACGCAAACCAGTCTGTCGACAACGCGAGAGCCGGCCTTTATGAAAACGCGCTGAAGATATACGTCTCTCAGAAGGCTCAGGTGCGGGAATACGTTTACATTGCCGAAACTCCCGGAAGTCAAAACCTTGTTGCAAATTCTATTGCATATGTATTGGATGAAGAAGTGCTATTCGAGACGCAAACGAGGAATTGGGTTTTCTACTATCATCCCAATACGCTTCAGGTAGTAGCCATAGAATACGACGGCGTTCAAAGGGGAAATGGCATGATCGCCCTTATTAAAGGCGAAGACGGGACTCCCGAACTTGGAAGTCCTGATGGTCCCTTGCTTGAAGCGATCCCTTAGTACCCCTATGTTCTTCCGCAGTTATGTAGACTACGGAGTCCTGTTTTGATACAATTATAGAACTAATTATGAAATAGCATCAATTTAATCCATGGGTCTATATTGCTATATATAATATCACTACAAATTAGCTAAGAAGGGTGCTTTATGAAACTTCTTTCAGTCCAGATCGAAAAAAACTCGCTCCGGCTGGCTCAAATAAACGTGAAAGACAATCAATGCCTTGTCGGTAAAATAAGGGGATTTGATTTGCCTGAAAACCTGGAAGACGGGCGTTACGTTAAAGATCCGCAGGGGTTATCGGATTTCATTATTTCATCCATTGAGAAGGGACAGTTTTCTTTTAGGAAGGCTGCACTATTACTGGGGAACTCTTTAATCATACATAAAGAGTATACCCATGAAGCTTTAAAGAAGTCTCACCTCCTTGCGCTGTCCAATTTAGAAGCAGAGACGATTTTGCCCGATGATGAAGGGGGATTCATCGTTGAAAATCTATGGTACGGTTCGGAGAAGAACAAACAAGGGCTTCAAACCAGCTCTATTTTCGCATGTTCCAACGCCTTCATTGCGGATCTTGTTAAAGCTTTGAAAAAAGGCGGTATCAAAGTTGTCGGGGCCTATTCTTCTCTCGGCGCTTATTCCCAACTAATGAAAAGGCTTATCAGCAGGGAAATTTCAGGGGATCGCTTTGCCGGCAAGACCGTAGTCGCTCTCGATATATCTTATCCGGAACTTAGATTAGCCATCTATCATAACGGACAACTGATCCATCAGAGAACGGACGAACAGCTCATGGAGGAATTTTACCGCACAGTTGCGTCCGCCTACCGGATCCCTTTGAATGCAGTGGGTAGGCTTCTGTTGGAAAAGGGGCTGTTGAAAAAGGCAGAAGGCGAGAAGGCCGATTTACAGGCGCCTGATAAGACTGTTGAAGCTGCGGCGACGGCGTTTTCTCGACTTATGCGGTCCATAAACATAATCCTTAACGCAGAAGAATTGGACATAGATTATCTTTTGGTTACGGGAGAAGGTGCCTTAATTCCCGGACTTCTTGATTTTGTCGGCGAGAATTACGAAATCACAGCGGAAAGAGTGGATAAATTATATCCTCAGTTTTCCAAGGCTATTGTCTTGGAAGAAGAACTTGCCGGCAGGACGGATCTTTATCCAATTTCTTTATTGCTTGGTGCCGCAGGCCAAAAAAGTGTAATAAAATCCATTGATTTTCTGACCTACGGCCTTAAACAAAGAAAGAGAAAGAACAGAACATATTTAGTATGCGGGCTGATACTATTGCTGACACTCATGGTAATGGCTATGCAGCCTATAAATTATTTGATTGTGTTGAAGGATAGAGATAAGAATATAGCCATTATGGAAAGTCCCGAATATGTGGCGGTGCAAAAGTTAATAGAGGAACAGCGCCAACTGAGGCATCAGCTAAGTGAAGCGAAGGCAAAAAAGTCAAAATTATCTTTTGGAGAATCGGATTTGTCTGAGTATTTGAAGATATTGCAATCGGAGCTGTTTGCCAGCACCGAAATCAGCACTCTTCAGTATGACCATGAAACCAGAAAGTTTTCCGGTGAAGTTGTCACAAATGACCTCAATGAATTTATCGATGCAAAGAACAGGCTCAATAATTATGAGAGTCTCAAAGTATCGATCCCTCTCACATTGTACCGGGGGGATAACAACTGGTTCTGCCGGTTTGAAATAGAAGCGCTGGATGCGGAAGAGGAGGAGAAGTAAATGAAATCAACTAAAATAGTTACACCTGTACTCCTGTTCCTCATGATCATCCTGCTGGCAATGGTGGTCTACATTAATTTTGTTTTCAAACCGCTCTCTGCCAAGACAGAAGAGGTGAGCATGGAGAGGGATCTTCTCAAGGTTCATCGCACGGAAATAGAGTTGGCCATGCTGGATATCGATGGCATTCGGCGTGACATTAGCCAGGTTAAAGCACTGTTAAATGAAGATTCGGAGTTTACGTTTATAGACGGATCTACATTGGCGGACGATGTGTATGCTATGGCAGAAGACGCGGGTATCATACCGGATTTCGTCAACGTTACGGGACCGGACTTTGCAGATGCTTCCGAACCAGGAGAAACAGTGTTGCTTTATGCCACTGGGAACCTGGGTTTTAAGTCGAGCTATGATGGGGCGGTTAGATTTGTTGAAAATATCGACAACAGCGTTACCGGAGCTTATAAGATACACCGGCTCAATGTGACCCGGAACAGTGACGGAGCATTGCAGTGGAATATGGAGCTGTACCTTTATTACTATGGCAGCCCGGAAGATGTGTCGCCTGCACCTATAGAGAGTCAGGAGCAAAGCGGCGGGAGCGCATTACCGATAGGATTGTGAAAGAGGATTATGACCATGTCCATGGAAGCAGTGATTATCATTGTCAGACTGACTGCTTACGCGGCTGCAGGATTAACGGCAGGTTTTTCCGCCGTATATGTAATCAACCACGTACCTGCCAAATGGTTCTGCGATTACGATGAGGAACCTACCGATGAGATGTGGGGCAAAAGGATAAAAGAATATCCATGGAACCTTGTTTTTTCCTTTTTCTTTATCGGTGCGTTGTTTTTAATATGGGAAACCGAACTGATTTACCAGGTGGCGGCGGTGCCGGCCCTTTGGCTGTTGCTTCTCATTGGTATTTCCGATAAGAAGTTCATGATCATACCGGATCAGTTTGTAATCGGTATAGCAATTGTATCCATAGGATTTGTACCATATCAACCTAATATACTGTCACCTCTGTTAGGGGCATTGATGGGCGGAGGAAGCTTGCTTGCCATCGGCTTAATCGCCAGCAGAATCTTAAAACGAGATGCTATGGGCTTCGGCGATATCAAACTGATGGCGGCTATCGGATTGATGGCCGGTTTAAAGGGCATTCTCATCATAATGATACTCACCCTGTTATCCAGTGGTGGCATTCTGGGCATTATGTGTCTTCTCGGTAAGGTTAAGAGGAATGAGGAACAGCCGCTGGGACCCTTTATTGCGGCGGCTGCGGCGGGATTTATCCTGTTTCGTCCGTGGTTGTTGATGGCTGTAGATTGGTACATGGGACTGTACTCATAAAAAAAATTGCAAAAGGCATCGGTATTAAATAAAATTTTGAAATCGAGGTAGACTCAATGAAATATACCACCTTAAAATTAGGCGAAATATTGATTAAAAGCGGAGCTATGACGGAAGAGGCTCTGGATCGCGCTTTAAAAGAACAGAAGGGCAGCGGTAAGCGGATTGGAGAAATTCTCATAAGCGGAGGATACATTACCGAAAAAGATCTTATAAAATCTCTTTGTTCCCAGCTTGACATCGAGTATGTGGATTTAGATACGGTAAAGTTGGATCCTTCCCTATCCAAATATGTGCCGGAGGCCATTGCAAAACAAAATACGGTAATTCCGATAAATAAGGAAGGAGATATCCTGACCTTGGCCGTCATAGATCCTTTGAACTACAACGTTATCCGCGATATCGGCTTTTATTCCAAGCTTACGGTTAATGTGGTAATGGCGGAGAGGGCAAAAATCGATAATAAGGTCCATGAGCTTTACGTGTCCGGAAAGGCCATGGAGGCAGCCAAAGAGTTATCTCAGATTATGTCTGCTATTCCGGAAGAAGCGGAAACGTACCATAGCAACGAACAACCTATCGTGCGGTTCGTAAATATGATGATCGAACAGGCAGTAATCCTCAAGGCAAGCGATATACATATTGAACCGGAGGAAGACAAGCTCCGCATTCGCTTTAGGGTGGACGGGTCTTTAATGACTTATCTGGACGCGGAAAAGGGCATTACATCTGCCGTGGTATCGCGAATCAAATATATAGCCGGAATGAACATAGCTGAGAAGCGAGTACCTCAGGACGGAAGAATTAAATATAAGAGCGGTGCCCAGGATGTGGATCTGCGTATCTCAACCATTCCCTCAGTATATGGAGAGAAGGTTGTAATCCGTATTGCAACGGCTCTTAACCTTACCATGGAACGCAGCGAGATCGGTTTCCTGCCTTACAACCTGCGACGCTTTGATGATATTATCAATAAAGATCATGGTATCATACTCATAACCGGCCCTACGGGCAGCGGAAAATCTACCACTTTATATACCATTCTTCGAGAAAAGAAAAGCGATGAAGTGAATATCGTCACGGTTGAAAATCCGGTGGAGAATGTAATTCCCGGCATTACACAGGTAGATGTAAACGCAAAAGCCGGACTTACCTTTGCTAATGCTCTGCGCTCTATTTTGAGACAGGATCCGGATATAATCATGGTAGGAGAAATACGTGACGAAGAAACGGCAGATCTCGCCGTAGGAGCTGCTATAACAGGACATTTGGTATTTAGCACCCTGCATACTTATGATGCTCCAAGCGCCGTTATCAGGCTGGTGGATATGGGAATTGAGCCCTTCTTAGTTTCTGCGGCACTGGTTGGGGTTGTATCTCAAAGGCTTATTCGCAAAATCTGTCCAAGATGCAAAACCTCTTATGAAGCATCGGAGGACGAACGAAAGGTGCTGGGGATTAATGGAACAGACCGGGAAGAAGAGGTAATTCTATATAAAGGAAAAGGCTGCAGCTATTGCAACAACACGGGTTACAAAGGTCGCACGGCAATTCATGAAATCATGCCGGTAACTCCAAAGATCCGCAAAGCCATTTATGACAGGGTCAGCAACGACGAGCTGAAACAGGCGGCCATTGATGAGGGCATGATCACGCTGTTGGGGGATGTTCGCATTCGCGTAATGCAGGGTGTGACAACCTACGAAGAAATGATAAAACTCTATGCAAACATCTGGTAGCCGGGAGAGGAAAGATTGAATTACAAGTATCGCGCAATCGATTCATCGGGGAAAAAAATATCTGGCAATATCGCCGCGCGGGATAAAGCCGCGGCCATTTCAGCGTTGAAAGGCCGGGGTCTTACGCCTTTGTACGTTAAAGAGATAAATGAAAGAACCGGCAATATTGAATCTTCTGAGCCGGCAATAATAAAACGCATATCAGATATGGAGTTTATCAAAGAAGATAATTACAAAATAAAGCTTAAGAGCAAAACCGTTCTCGGCATCCTCAATCAGTTTGCGGTCTTGACAAAAGCAGGAATACCGCTGACTGTCAGCATGCAGGTGCTTTTAAGTCAAGAAAAAGACAGGCGGGGCAAAAAAATCCTTGCCGAAATTCAGGAAGACCTTTTAGCAGGTCGTACCCTTTCGGATTCTATGGCAAAATTTCGCGCTTTCAATGAAGTTACAGTAAATGTCATATCTGCAGGAGAGGCAAACGGCAGATTGGATGAGGCTTTTGAAAGGGCATCCAAAATTTTAGAAAACGAAGTTGCCATAACGCAAAAAGTAAGAAGTGCCATGGGTTATCCCGTATTTCTGCTCTGCCTCACATTTACGGTAATTACCATCCTTAATTTAGTTGTGTTGCCTATTTTTGCAAACATGTTCCAGCGGTTCGGGCGAGAGCTTCCCTTTGTAACCAAAGTTATCATGTCCGGATCGGACCTGTTTTTAAGCTATTGGTACCTTTTTGCTCTGTTTGTCATATTAGGGATATCCGCTTATTTTTACGCCCGAAGGAACTCGAGGAACTTTCGCGAGAAAACCGATCAATTGGTTTTAAAACTGCCATTGATCGGCGATATCTTTGAGAAAATGTATATCTCAAGGTTTAGCAGGGTCATGTCTTCACTGACAGGAGCCGGCGTGGAAATTATCCACGCTTTGACGATGGCTGCCAGGGTGATTCCCAACACCTACATAAGGCAATTTTTCAACAAAGTGCTGGAGGATGTCAAAGTGGGCATGCCCATAAGCACCTCAATGCGCCGTTATCCCATCTTCGATTCCCTCTTGATTTCCATGATCAGCGCAGGAGAGGAGTCGGGGAATCTCCCCGGTGTACTGGATAAGATAGCCGAAGTATACGAAAGGCAGACAGAATCTCAGGTAAAACTTTTTACCACCTTAATTGAGCCGGCTATGACCGTGATCATTGCTATTGTTGTGGGTGTTGTGGTGATATCGGTAGTTGTCCCCATGTTTCAACAGTACAGCCTCATGTTATAAAACCCGTTTTGGAACCCTTTCATTTTTCTATCTATTATGCTATTATCAATTAGTTACGAAATAAATCAGAATATATGGGAAAGAAGGCAATGATTGCATCATGAGCATAGTGGGCGATATTATCCAAAAAAGCAGGAAAATCGTGGTCAAGATTGGCAGCCAGACCTTATCGGATGAACACGGTGCGGTCAACCATGAAGCTTTGCACAATATCGTTGAACAGCTTCATGCACTGATGGAAAAAGGGAAACAGATCATCATCGTTTCTTCCGGAGCCGGCATTTGCGGCGTGGGCGCCATCAACAAATGGCATCGAAAGGAAGACATGAACTATAAGCAAGCACTTTGCGCCATCGGTCAGGTAGAACTCATGATGGCCTATAAGGAGCTCTTTTGGGAATACGGAATTCATGTCGGACAGATGCTTTTGACCCGTGATGATTTCGGAGATCCGACGAGGAACTTGCATATAAGAAACACATTGTTCACCTTGGTGGATGAAGGAGTTGTTCCCATTATCAATGAAAATGACAGCGTAAGCGTAGAGGAGATCAAAATCGGTGACAATGATACCCTCAGCGCTTTGGCAGCCAACCTGTGGGGAGCGGATCTGCTGATAATACTGAGCGATATCGACGGCGTATATAACAAAAATCCGAAGGATAATTCGGACGCAAAGCTTATAGAAGAGGTTCATGATATAGAAAGCCTGAAGAAGGAGATCGATTCAGCCGGCAAGAGCAATTTTGGTACGGGCGGAGTAGTCACCAAGATAACAGCTGCAGAGATGGTTACAAAATACGGGATTCATCTCGTCTTGGCAAACGGAACAAAACCGGATATTTTACGTAAAATAGCGGAAGGAACCGAAAAAGCCACCATATTCTACGGCAAATAACTCTACCGTTAGGAAAGGAAGGATGGCAAAATGAAGTTAGGGTTTATCGGAATCGGAAACATGGGTAATGCCATATTAAAAGGCTATTTAACGGCCAATCCCGGATCGGAGAAAGCTATCTTCGCCTATGACAAGGATCAGGACAGACTCAAATCCGTAAGCGAACAAACGGGGATAAATGCATGCGACAGAGTTCCTTCCGTGGTAGAAAAGAGCGATATAGTGATCCTGGCAATAAAGCCGGATATCTTCGGCCGGGTTCTTAGTGAAGTTGCTGTTGCAATGGATTGGGAGAAGAAAATCATCGTTTCCATAGCAGCGGGCATTACTCTGAACTACATTTATGAACAATGCAGGGAGAGCGCAGGAGCGTCCGGCGAAGAGAATTTCCGGTGCAAGGCAGTCCGGGTAATGCCCAATACTCCGGCGCTTATCGGAAAAGGAATGAGCGCGCTGACCCGAAATGAATGGATCCGGGATGAAGAAATGGAAAAGGTCATGGCCATTTTCCGAGGAACAGGTAAGGCGGAAGAGGTGGATGAGAAGCTCATGGACTGCGTCGTAGGCGTTTCGGGAAGTTCGCCTGCATACGTTTATATGTTTATCGAGGCCCTGGCTGACGGAGCTGTGGCTTTGGGCATGAATCGCAAGCAAGCTTATACATTTGCCGCCCAGGCAGTGGCCGGATCGGCGGAGATGGTGCTGGAAACAGGGCTGCATCCCGGGGAACTGAAGGACAGGGTCTGCTCGCCGGGCGGGACAACGATTGAAGCGGTAGCATCCCTGGAAATGAACGGGTTTAGAAGCGCGGTTATAAACGCTGTGAAAACTGCTGCGGAGAAATCCATGCAGATGACTAAATAGCCGGATTTAACCGGTTGAAGGAGTTATTTTTATGACTTTTGAAGAGAAAACCCTCTCCAGCGAGAGAATATATGAAGGAACCATATTAAATCTGCGTAAAGACAAAGTCCTTGTGGCAGGCGGAACGACCTCCTATCGTGAGATCGTGGAGCATCGCGGCGGAGTGGCGCTGGCTGCAGTCACTGACGATAAGAAAATGGTTTTGGTGCGCCAGTTTCGCAAGGCAGCGGGAAAAGTAATTCTGGAAGTACCGGCGGGGAAGATCGAAAACGGCGAAAAGGAAGAACCCCGGCTTACGGCCATTCGCGAGCTGAAGGAGGAGACGGGATACACGGCTTCAAAAATAGAACATATTACGTCCTTCTATTCTTCTGTCGGCTATTCGGAGGAAGTTATTCATCTGTATTATGCAACGGGCCTTGTACCGGGGGAAACGGAATTCGATGCCCACGAAGCATTGGATATTGTAGAGTATGATATAGCTGAACTGAAACAGATGGTATTGGACGGCAAAATCGAAGACGCCAAGACCATTGCGGCTATCATGATAGTTGCTGTAAAAGAGGGGATATAAAGGATTCGATAAAGCATCCGAAAAGCACTAATGCTGCCATTACTGTTTGAAAAATCATAAAAGAACCGGCTCTATCGGCCAGGTTCTTTTTTAATTGGGACGGTCCGCAGGCAAGAATATCTAAAGCCAGCCTCAGGGATGCTATGGCCGAGCCGAACAATGCGGGGATAATAAAAAGATTGGGTGGAAACAAGGTGAGAAGAACCAGAAACACTCCTCTTGCATCGAAGGTGTCCGTTAGCAGCGCAGCAGCAAATCCCAAAGCTGCTCCCTTATAAATCAGCGCCAGCAGAGCCGCCGGGAATCCTATAATCGTCAGACCGCCCAGCATAATTATCAACAGAAGGCCAAGGTTTGCAGCTGACGATGCCAGGAACAGATCGGGCAAGAGATCTCCCATAGGTCCGGATATGGTAAGATGCAAATCAAGAAAACCCTGTATGTTTTCTTTTGCATCATCTGACAACAGGAGTTCGGTAAATGCGCCCATGGCTATCCCGGTCATGAAACAGAACAACACGAGCAGCAGCAGCCGATCGTTGCCGTAAACCAGCAAAGTTATTCTATCGGATGGTTTTCGTTTCATAGGCGTCTCCCTTTATTACTGCGTTAATTCTGTTTTCGGAGGTCTCTCTTTCCCAATGTATGTCCAAGAGCGTAATATTAGTACTTAAAATACTGTATTTTGAACTAATAGACAAAAGGTTATTGTAAACTTAATAGGTGTGGGATATACTAAAGCCATAAAGGGAAAAGGGGTTAAAAAATGAATAGCTATCTCTCGGAATTCACGGAATATCTGGCAGAGAAAAAAGCACTGGCCCGGAATTCCTTGCTGGCCTATGAGAGAGATGTTCGCGGTTTCTATGCTTTCTTGCAGGAAAAGGGGATAAGGGATTTCCGTGATGTTACGAAAACGGAAGTTGTCGCATACCTTTTGGCTTTGAAGAACCAGGACAAATCTGCAGCAACCGTAAATCGAAAATTGGCATCACTGCGCGCATTCTTTCAATATTTAGAATCATACAAAGGCTTTGCTCAAGATCCCACCGAAGGCATAAAATCTCCGAAAATCGAACGAAAGAAATTGGAATACCTCACCGTTGAAGAGGTTGAAAAACTATTGGCACAGCCGGATGACTCTGTTAAAGGCCGTAGAGACAGGGCTTTGCTGGAAGTTCTATACGCTTCGGGGATGAGGGTGAGCGAGGTTGCAGCTATCGATCTTCCCAACATCAATCTTCGAATAGGCTTCATTATGACCGGTCAGTCATCCGGAAAACCGCGGATTATTCCTTTGGGCAGACCGGCCAGGGCAGCTTTGGAAACATACATATATGAAGCCAGACCCGTGTTGCTTCGAAACAGGGAATCGGAAGAGAAGGCATTGTTTGTAAACTATAATGGGGAGCGGCTTACAAGACAGGGGATTTGGAAAATCATCAAGGAAAATGCCAAAGCTGTCAACCTTGAGACGAAAATCACTCCAAAGACCCTTCGAAATTCTTTTGCGGTACATATGATACAGAACGGGGCAGATCTGAAGACTCTTCAAGAGCTGCTGGGGCATGAGGATTTAACCGCAACTCAAGTGTACTTGAGCTTTTCTAAGAACCGGATAAAGGATGTTTATGACAATACCCATCCCAGAGCTTAAAAAGTGCTTGATTCTGTATCATGTTTATGTTAAAATCACCGATGTATTACGGACGGTCCTCTGGATAAAGCTTAAGCAAAGGCTTTAAGCGCTTGGATACCATGAACGTCTATGAGGGGAGGAGGAACCAAGATGGACGTGATGAAGGCCATTGAGCAGGATTATCTAAAGACAGACCTGCCCAAGTTCAACGTCGGCGACACGGTAAGGGTCCATATAAAGATCAAAGAAGGTTCTCGTGAGAGAATTCAGGTCTTTGAAGGCTTCGTACTCAAGAAGCAGAGCGGCGGACTCAGTGAAACTTTCACTGTTAGAAGAATAGCATCCGGCGTCGGCGTAGAAAAGACTTTCCCGCTTCATTCGCCCAGGATTGACAAAATAGAAGTAGTCAGACAGGGCGATGTAAGAAGAGCTAAGCTGAACTATATGAGGGAAAGAACCGGTAAAGCAGCTAAGATTAAAAGCAAAGAAGGGAACTAATAAAAGGAAGGGGCCTATACGGCCCCCTTTTTTTAAATACACCGAGGAAGAAATGATGCAAAACATAAATTGGTATCCCGGACACATGAAGAAGACCCGGGAACTGATACAGCAAAACTTAAAATTGGTGGATGCGGTAATAGAGGTTCTTGATGCAAGAATTCCTGTTTCGAGCAAAAATCCCATTATAGACGAATTGGTACGGGGGAAACCGAGAATTATCGCATTCAACAAGAGCGATCTGGCTGACGAGAAAGCTGTGGATGCCTGGATCGATCATTTCCGTGAGCAGGCAATTCCCGCAATAGCCATAAACGCCAATTCAGGTGCGGGAGTCCCTGGGCTGCTGAAACTTCTGGAAGACATTCAAGAAAAACGAAATCAGGACAGGCTCCGTCATAAACCTTTGCGCCTCATGATAGTAGGGGTCCCCAATGTAGGGAAGTCATCTCTGATCAACAGGCTTACGGGACGCAAGAGCGCCCAAATCGGCAATCGCCCCGGAGTCACCAGAGGAAAGCAATGGCTTACCATGGAAAACGGCATGCAGCTCTTAGATACTCCTGGAATACTCTGGCCGAAATTTGAGGATCAAACAACCGGCCGTAATTTGGCATTTTGCGGAGCCATAAAAGATGAAATTTTAGATGTGGCAAATCTTGCACTCGAGTTGATCGATGCCCTTTCTGCAAATTATGGAGATCTGCTTATGGCAAGATATAAAATTGAAGGGTTAGGAGAGACGCCTCTGGAAACAATGGAGGCCATCGCTCAAAAACGAGGATTTATCCTGCCGGGAAAACGCATCGACTATGAGCGTACAGGCCGCACTATACTGGATGAGTTTAGAAGAGGACTAATCGGAAAAATCACCCTGGAGCATCTTGTTTAGCGGAGACGATTTCAGATAAAGAACAACGCCCGTATAAATAGAATCTATTCGAAGAAAGGTAGTCCCAATGAAAAAGGAAGAACGCCTGCAGCTTCTTCAGGAAAAACTGGTCAGGATGAAGCAGCACGAGAACGCCCTCTATGAGAAGGGCATTCAGTACATAGCAGGAGTAGATGAAGCAGGCAGAGGCCCACTGGCGGGGCCGGTAGTTGCTGCCGCCGTGGTTTTGCCTAAGGATTTTAATATATTGGGAGTAGACGACTCCAAAAAACTGTCGCCGAAAAAGCGGGAAGAACTTTTCGTGCTGATTAAAGAGGCTGCCGTAGCTTACGGCATCGGGTGCGTAGACAATGAGACAATAGACCGGATCAATATCCTGGAAGCCACAAAACTGGCTATGAAAGATGCGCTGAGGCAGTTGGAAGCCAGTTTGCGTTCAATCCTGGGAGAAGAATGGAAAAAACTAACGGGAGATGAAAATAGACAAAAACCCTGCTGCATCCAGCATATTTTAATTGATGGACTTGCTCTTCCGGATGTACCTATTCCGCAGACCGCTATCGTACACGGAGATGCAATCAGCGTGTCCATCGCCGCCGCTTCCATACTGGCCAAGGTGACCCGGGACCAAATAATGATGGATAACCACAGGATCTATCCCGGATACGCCTTTGACTGCAATAAAGGCTATGGGACGAAAGCCCACTATGAGGGGATTAAACTATATGGGCTTTGCCCCATTCACCGCAGGACGTTTTTACACAAGTAGCCCCTCCACTTCCTTTTCTACGGAACGGATGGATTCCTCCAATAATTCCACGAGAAGATATATTTCTTTTTCATGTATTATGAGCGGAGGGCTTATTAAAATAGAATCTCCGCTGATTCCGTCGATATAACCGAAGCTGGGGTACACGATAAGCCCTCTTGAAAAGCAGGCTTTTACCACTCTATCGGTGATTTTATCTTCCGGATCGAAAACATTTTTCCCGGTTTTGTCTCTGGAAAACTCCACACCCCAGAGCAGTCCCTTTCCACGGACATCGCTCACCATCCGGGAACGCCCCATCATTTCTTTCAGCGCTCTCTCCAGGACCCGGCCTTTTTCCGCAGCATTTTTAACTACATCGTGCTTTTTCATGTAATCTATTACAGCCAGGGCATTGGCTGCGGCCAGCGGATTGCCGCCGAATGTATGCCCGGTTGAAAAATTCACGCCTCTTTCGGCCATTTCTTGGTAAATGTGCCGACTGACAATGATGCCGGACAGGGGAACGTAGCCGCTGCTGACGCCCTTCCCGAAAATGATTACATCGGGCTCAAGATTCCAATGTTCCGCTGCAAAATACTTTCCGGTCCTTCCGAAGCCCGTAATCACTTCATCTAAAATAAACAGTATATCGTTATCCCGGCAGATCTGCTGAATGCGTTCAAAATAGCCATCCGGAGGAGTGATGCCTGCGCCTGAGGCGCCGGTAATCGGCTCGCATATTACGGCGGAAACGTTTTCGCTGCCATATCTGTTGATCATTTTCTGGAGGTAATTGGCGCAGAAAAGATTGCAGTCATGCGGTTCTTTTTCGTAAGGGCAGAGGTGGCAGAACGGGAGCTCCAGCACGGGGCAGTCGATGAGATAGGGAGCGTATTCCTTCCTCCTCGATGCGTTCCCCGACATGGACAGGGACCCCATGGTGCTGCCGTGATAACTGCTCCATCTGGAAATAATCCGCTGCTTCGTCGGTTGATTTTTAGCCGTCCAGTATGAGTAAGCCATTTTAAGGGCTAGCTCTGCGGCTTCGGATCCGCTGTTCGCCAGGCTTACGTATGTCAGGTCACCCGGCGCCAGCGATGCGATTTCATGACAGAGCTCCTCAAGAGGAAAGTTGGTGAACTGGCTGCGATATGTAAATGTCAACAAATCAAGCTGCTCTTTGATCGCGTCCGTTATCTCCGGGTTGTTGTGGCCCAGATTCACTGTCATGGCGCCGGAACTGCCGTCAATATACTCTTTCCCTTCTTTGTCATAAATGTATATGCCGTTGCCCCGATATGCCATAGGGAATTTTTCCGCAAAGACGGGAGAAATAAAATTTGATTTCATGGGCGTTTCCTCTTTTCTGATTTACTTAATGTTGTGAGGACAATCAACTTCTCTTCAACTCATCCTATACGGGTAATCAGCCGGCCCAGTCTATCACCGGTCCGGAAAGAAGAAATACAGTAAAAGTGTGCTTATATTGTAACGGATTAGAAACGGCAATTCAACTCGCAGAGACGAATAATCCAAAATTCTGCAGCAGCTTCGTTTGATTGGCTTTGTTCGGTTGGTGTTCGTGGAATTATATTCTTGACAAAAGAGGTCCGGGCTGTAAAATGGAAATATAGCTTTTGCCAAAGGCAAATGCAATAAAAATGAATAGGAATGCGATGATCAAGAGGAGTAACAAAACACCTTTCTACAGAGAAAAGACCCGATGCCCGCGAGCGGGTAAGGCTGAGAGGTCTTGAAAAAGGATTTTGCGAAGGTCGTTTGGGAGCATGTTTAAATGAGGGCTGTGGAAGCACAGAATTAAGGTGGTACCGCGGAACAATCCGTCCTTATGCATATCGCATAAGGATTTTTTTCAGTATAAATCGAGTATTACACGGCGAAAGCGGCCGATTCACTTTATAGTATTGGAGGAGAAGACGTGGAAAAGAATTTAAGCAAGACATATGATCCGAAACAATTTGAAAAAAGATTATACGAGGAGTGGGAAAAGAGTGGAGCATTCCAAGGGAAAAGAGACAAATCTAAAACTCCATTTACCATCGTCATGCCTCCGCCCAACATCACTGGACAGCTTCACATGGGTCATGCCCTTGACCACACGCTGCAGGACGTGCTGACTCGCTGGAAGAGGATGCAAGGCTTCGATACCCTATGGCTTCCTGGCACTGACCATGCAAGCATCGCCACAGAAGTAAAAGTGGCGGATAAGATCCGTGAAGAAGAAGGAAAGACAAAGGAGGAGCTTGGCCGGGAAGAATTCCTGAAGAGAGCCTGGGAATGGAAAGAGACTTATGGAGGAAGGATTACCGAGCAGTGCAGAAAGCTGGGAGATTCCTGTGATTGGTCCAGAGAGCGTTTTACTATGGATGAGGGCTGCAACAGGGCCGTAGTGGAGTTCTTCGTTCGCTTATATGAAAAGAATTTGATATACAGAGGAAACCGCATCATAAATTGGTGCCCCAGTTGCGGCACTTCACTTTCCGATGCGGAGGTGGAGCATGACGACAAGAACAGTAAGTATTACTACATCCGCTATCCCGGTGAGGACGGAAGCGAAGGTATCGTGGTAGCCACTTCCCGTCCGGAAACCATGTTCGGCGACGTTGCCATTGCCGTAAATCCGGAAGATTCTCGCTATCGTGACATGATCGGCAAAAAAGTGCTGCTTCCCTTGATAGGGAAGGCTATTCCCATATTGGCGGATCCTTATCCCGATCCGGAAAAAGGCACCGGTGCCGTTAAGATTACGCCTGCCCATGATCCCAATGACTTTGAAGTTGGTCTCAGACACAATCTGCCGCAGCCTTCCTGCATCAACGAAGATGCCACAATGAATGAGCTGGCAGGCAAATATGCGGGTATGGACCGTTACGAATGCAGGAAAGCCTGGGTTGCAGACCTGGAAGCGGCAGGGTATCTTGTTAAAGTAGAAGACATGGTCATCCCCGTGGGGGAATGCTATCGTTGCAAAGACGTGGTAGAGCCCATGCTTTCGGAACAGTGGTTCGTACGCATGGAGGAGCTGGCCAAGCCTGCCATAGAGGCTGCCAAAAGCGGAGAGCTGACTCATGTACCTGAACGCTTTGAAAAGATATATCTCCATTGGTTGGAGGAAATCAGGGATTGGTGCATCTCCCGACAGCTTTGGTGGGGGCACAGGATTCCTGCATATTACTGCGATGACTGCGGTGAGATAATGGTGCTTAGAGAGGCACCCAAAACTTGCGCCAAATGCGGCAGCGGCAATATCAGGCAGGATGAAGATGTGCTGGACACCTGGTTCAGTTCAGCCTTATGGCCATTCTCTACTATGGGATGGCCGGAGCAGACACCGGATCTGGAACATTATTTCCCCACGGACGTGCTGGTTACCGGTTATGACATTATATTTTTCTGGGTAGTGAGAATGGTGTTCTCTTCCCTGGCAATGACGGGTAAAGTGCCTTTCCATCACGTCTACGTTCATGGACTGGTGAGAGATGCGGAAGGGCGAAAGATGAGCAAATCTCTCGGAAACGGCATCGACCCGCTTGAAATCATAGACCAGTACGGAGCGGATGCACTGCGCTTTATGTTGGCAACGGGCATAAGCCCGGGAAACGATCTGCGCTTTAAGATGGACCGACTTGAATCCTGCCGCAATTTTGCAAACAAGTTATGGAACGCTTCGAGATTTGTCATAATGAATCTGTTGGACGAAAAAGGCGATTTCTTCCCCATGGCGGACGCGGCGGAAGGAATTGAAAAGCTGGTGCTGAAAGATGAAGACAAGTGGATTTTGACAAGGCTCAACCAAGCAGTTTCCGAAATTACGAACAAAATGGAGAAATATGAGTTGGCCCTGGCGGGGCAGAGGGTTCACGATCTCATTTGGAACGAGTACTGCGATTGGTATATCGAGCTGGTGAAGGCAAGGCTTTATGGAGAGGATGAGGACGATAAGCTGGTGGCGCGCTTCGTACTTGTAAAGGTGTTGAAAGATATGTTGGCGTTGCTTCATCCCTTCATGCCATTCATCACCGAGGAAATATGGGGCTATTTACCGGGAGACGGGGGAATGCTCATCGTAGCACCCTGGCCGGTATACGATGAAGCTTTGAATTTCCCTGCAGAAAGCGACAGGATGGCTTTAATCATGGAGACCATCCGAAGCATTCGAAACATCCGGGCGGAAGCGGAAGCGGCTCCGTCGAAAAAGCTTCGTGCCGTCATTCTTTCCACGGGAGATGCCCTTAAGGCAATCAAGGCCGGTGAAAGCTATCTGAAAAACCTGGCAAACCTGTCCGAGGTGCGTTTTATCGAAGATAAGGGGCAGATTCAGGAAGAAATCATGTCTGCGGTCGTTCATGGAGCGGAAATCTTCATTCCTCTTGACGACCTGGTTGACTACCAGGCCGAGTATCAGAGACTGGAAAAAGAAAAGACACGGCTTGAAGCGGAAAGAGCAAGGCTTTCTGCGAAGTTGGAAAATCAGGAATTCATTAAAAAAGCTCCGGAGGCTGTCGTAGCGGCTGAACGGGAGAAATTTGAAAAGGCAGGAGCCATGCTGGAAAAAATAGAAGAGCGCCTTTCTTTCGTGGCTAAAAAGATATAAGGAATGCACATGAACTACGAAGAAACCATAGAGAAGATACACGGTTTTCAGAAATTCGGCAGCAGACTGGGGCTTGAGCGGATGACTGTTCTGATGGACCTCCTTGGCAATCCGCAGGATCGAATGAAGGTAATTCACGTGGCCGGCACCAACGGAAAAGGCTCCGTCTGCCGCTATCTGGCTTCTGTGTTGAAGGAAAACGGCTATAAAGTAGGGCTTTATACTTCACCCTACCTCGAGAGGTTTACGGAACGCATCGAGTTTGACGGTAAAGAAATATCAAAGGAAGATCTGACCGATTGTGCAGAAACGGTTTTTCGGGCAGTAGACAAAATGTTGGCGGCAGGCTACGAGTCCCCTACTGAATTCGAGCTGGTAACCGCTATCGGGTTTGTTTATTTTCATAGGATGCCCATGGATATTCTCGTGCTGGAGGTGGGCCTGGGAGGCAGGGGAGATTCTACCAATATCATCGAAGCTCCTATTGCATCCGTTATAACCTCTATTTCCTACGACCACAGAAACGTGCTCGGAAATACTCTTGGGGAAATAGCCAGGGAAAAAGCAGGTATAATTAAAACAGGTTCTCCTGTGATCTCCAACGTGGATGATCCGGAAGCAGCGAGAGTTATCAGGGAAGCGGCTTATGAGCGAGGCTGTGATTTCTATGACGCTTCGCAAACAAAGCCCACGGATGTGACGAAATCTCTGGATGGCTATTCTTTTAAGGGATTTTCTTTCGCTGGGGCTCCTTTTCCGGTGGAATTGAAAATGATCGGCATGCACCAGGTATCCAATGCAATATGTGCTTTGACGGTGATTGAAGTACTGGCCGAAAGGGGTATAATAAATATCGATTTGGAAAAAGTGCGGAAAGGCATGAAAGGTGCGTTACAGAAGGGACGCCTGGAGATTCTGAGCAGGGAGCCTTTGCTGATTATCGACGGGGCTCATAACGAGGCCGGAGTCAAAGCTTTGACACGAGTGGTGGAAGACCATTTCCAAGATAAAAAAATACTGTTAATTATCGGGATGATGGCCGACAAGGAAGTAGATCGCTTGGTGGAAATTTTCTGTTCCATTCCCGGAGACATAGCCGCTTCAGAACCTGACAATCCTCGAAAATTGAATGCGGAGCTGCTCTGCCGGGCTGTGAAGCAAGCGGGGCGAGACTGTGTTGTGTTGGGAGATTGGGAGAAGTCCTGCGACTACATTTATGAAAATAGGGACAAATACGATGTAATTATTGTTTCAGGTTCAATATATCTGATCGGTAGGGTGAGGGAGAGATTTGCGAATGACAACAAAAAAAGTATTGCTGGTCTATAATCCCACGGCCGGGAACGGTCTCTTTAAAGCAAACCTGGACAGGATTATCGAGATGTTCCAAAAAAAGCGCATTTTGGTGGTACCTGTGCGCGCTGATAAACAAGCCTACATGAATGAAATGTTCCGGATGGCAAAGGAAAGAGAATTCAGCAAGATTATCGCTGCCGGAGGAGACGGAACGATAAACATCGTCGTCAACACCATGATGAATAATAATGTGGATTTGCCCCTGGCAGTATTTCCTTCGGGAACGGCCAACGATTTTGCCTATTATTTCGATATTCCTCATGACATCGACGGAATGGTGAATATTGCAACAGAAGAGAATTACTCCTGTATCGATTTGGGATGCGTCAACGGAAAGTATTTCATCAATGTTGCAGCCATGGGTTTCCTGGTTGATGTGAGCCAGAGAACCGACCCGAATATTAAGAACACTTTAGGAGTCATGTCCTATTATCTTAAAGGAGTCAGCGAAGTTCCGAAACTTCAGCCTATACCTATTAGACTGGAAAGCGAAGAGTATTCCGGAACAGAAAAAATGTATTTTATGCTGGTGATGAACGGTAGATCTGCAGGCGGATTCAGGCGTATCGCGCCTACAGCGAGAATGGATGACGGACTTCTGGACGTGCTCCTTTTCCGGGAAATGCCTATTACGGAATTACCCGGACTTCTGTTCAATTTCATACAAGGCAACCACTCAGAGAATAAGAACGTTATTTTCTTCCGGACTAAAAAGCTCCGTTTAGAAACGGAGGCCGATATCGGAACGGATGTGGACGGAGAAAAAGGATGTGAGTTTCCTCTGGAAATCACCTGCATTCCTAAGAGGTTACGAGTAAATACTTTGCGCAATGATATGGAGGGATCTTATTGGTAGACTATGAAATCAGTGTGACCGATGAATACGAGAGATTGGTTGAAATGTTTATTCGTCACGGTCTTGAATTCTCCTTTGACGAGCCTCTGCCTACGGATCTTGTAAAATGCTGGAAAGCGGAAGACCCGCAGGGGAAATTAATAGGCGGTTGTGTGCTTGCAATGCGGGGCGGAGAGTACATAATCGACGGAATAGCCACGGAGCCGGAATATAGGAAACAAAAGATTGGTGGGGAATTGTTGCAGCTGGCGTTGAAAGAAGCAAGAGACAGAGGCGGAAAACGCGTATATCTGGTAGCCAGAGCTCCTGGTTTTTTCCGAAAACATGGGTTCCAGAGGATCGAGGCGTCAGAAGTGCCGGAACTGTTCGATTGTTATTCATGTCCACAATTTCAAAAGACCTGCCATCCGGAGGTCATGAAACTGGTGTTTTGAGAAAAATGACGGAAGCGCAGGAACGGGCAGATTCAATAGGATATTCCGTTTGCTGCGCTTCCACTTTGCCTAATCATTTTTAATCGAATCAATCTTTGCTTCAAGCTGTGCTATTGTTTCCTGAGAAGCTTTTATTGCCTGACAATATTCCGCTTCCGGTCCATCTTCCTCATCTTTCACTTTTTCGTAATAGATTTTCCCCAGTTCGATATATGCTTGTTGAATCTTTCTATTTTCGCCGGAAATTTCACTTTTCAGCTTGGTTACTTCGGCCAATTCTTTCGCTTTTTCGGCGGCATCACTGGCCACTTCACCGATTTTACCACCCAAATCCTTTAAAAAAGACACCCTTGCACCTCCTTCTTTTCTTTCAGCTCAGGAAGCTTCGCTAGTGAGTTCGCAATGTACCCGCTCATCTAATGTTGAAAACATTATATTCCAGACTGCCGGGCATTACAATAGCATTACAACAGATTGCAGCATAATGTGCTTACGCTTAAGATGGTCCGTAATTTGAATGAGTTGGCTCGCAGAATGGCGGGCATTATTTTTTTCTGAAAGGGCATACCGGGTTTACTCTGTGAATAAAATGTTAGAAAGATTTGACCGAGAGGTGCCTGGAAGTATGAAGATCCATAAAAATGTGCTCAGGCGGAACCCCTTGAAGATATGGATGACGGTAATTGCCGCAGTACTTATATTGTTTGCCATGGGAAGTGTCGCAGGTTTCTTTGGTCTGCCGGCGGCATTGGGGCAGGAAAAAAAGCTGCCCATATATTCTGTCGATACGGAGGAAAAGAAGATTGCGATTTCCTTTGACGCAGCTTGGGGGAATACACACACCAGGCCGATTCTCGACATTTTAGATCAGTTCGGAGTTAAAACCACATTTTTTCTTGTAAAGATTTGGGTGGATAAGTATCTGGAAGATGTGAAAGAAATCGCGGTCAGAGGGCATGAAGTACAGAACCATTCGGCTACCCATCCGGATATGACCGCCCTGTCTCCGGAGGAAATACGCAAAGAAGTCAGGGCTGCGGAAGATGCCATAGAAACAATTACGGGCGTAAAGCCGAATCTGTTCCGTCCTCCTTTCGGGGCATACGACAATAAAGTGATAGAAACTCTGGAGAGCATGGGATATAAAGTGATCCAATGGTCTATAGACAGTCTTGACTGGAAAGAGATCTCCGCCGATCAGATAGTGGAACGCGTTCTTTCCCGCATCGAACCGGGAGCTATCGTACTATTTCATAACGATGCCTCCTATGTGGAGGAGTATCTTCCTCGCATTCTTGAAGAATTGGCTAATCGGGATTATCGGGTTGTACCCATTGGGCAGTTGATATATTGGGACAATTATCATATGGACAATACGGGAAAACAGATACCAAATTAGCGAAGGGAGCAAGGCAATTGGACAACATTGTGGAGACAAACCGGACGGAACTATCCGGCACCATAATCACTTTACCCGAATACAGTCATAAATCCTACGGAGAAATATTCTATAGCATGACGGTGGGAGTTTATCGCAGGAGCGGCTACTGCGACCGGATTCCCGTGATCATATCGGAGAGACTTATCTGGGATATTGAGCTTGCGGAAGGGGATACGGTTCAGGTTACCGGTCAAATCCGTACATATAATGAGATTGTGGACGGAAAAAATAAACTCAATATCGTGGTTTTCGCTCGGGAATTCATGCCGTCAGGCGAAGGGGCAAGCGACATAAATAAAGTCTACCTGGAAGGATATTTATGCAAACCTCCTGTTCGCAGAGTTTCTCCACTCGGGCGGGAGATCTGCGATATAATGCTTGCCGTTAATCGTATGTACAACAAATCGGACTACATACCCTGCATCGCATGGGGAAGAAATGCGGTTTATGCAGGAGGGCTAAGCGTGGGCACTAAGATACGCGTAAGCGGAAGAATGCAGAGTCGTGAGTATAAGAAACGGCTGGAGAACGGGGAATTGGTTACGAAGACTGCCTATGAGGTGTCAATTTCGAGAATGGAAGAATAGCCTTATCCATGGTTTTAATCTAAAAAGCATTTCATTGCATTTGATTTTTCCCTATGATAAACTAAAAAACAGGCATCTTTAGGAGGATAGTAATTGCAAAAGGGGTATTGACCGGTAGCCCTATAAAACTTATAAGAGGGGGAAGACAAATGCGAATCGTAGTTGATGGGATGGGCGGAGATAACGCGCCTGCCGCAATCGTTCAAGGTTGCGTGGAAGCGGCAGCTTTAATCCCACATCAAATATTCATTGTCGGAGAAGAAACTCAGATCAAAAAAGAGCTGAAGAAATATAAATATAACAAAGACCAGATTCAGGTGATTCACGCATCCGAAGTGATTACAAATGAAGACGCGCCTGTGCGAGCAGTTCGTACAAAGATTGAGTCGTCCATGGTAAAAGGAATAACTATGCTTAAAGAGCAGGAAGCAGATCTTTTCATTTCTGCCGGAAATACAGGAGCTATAATGGCTGGGGGACTTTTCATTTTAGGTCGAATCCAGGGAATTGACAGGCCGGCTATAGCGGCCACATACCCTTTATTACGGAGTAAAAGAGGTGTCTCCCTACTGGTGGATTCCGGCGCGAATGTAGAATGCAAGCCGAACAATCTGTTGGAATACGGCGCCATGGGCAGCATTTATATGCAGAAGGTTCTGAACGTGGACAACCCTACCGTGGGTTTGGTAAATGTGGGTTCAGAAGAAAGCAAAGGAACGACTATCGTCAAGGCCGCTTATGAACTTCTTAGCAGAAGCAACCTCAACTTTATCGGGAATATAGAGGCGAGGGATATCCCCAAAGGAGTCTGTGACGTCATCGTTTGCGATGGTTTTGTCGGCAACGTGATCCTTAAGCTGTCAGAAGGGCTGGCCTGGAACATTTTGAAGCTCCTTAAGACCAAGTTTACCTCCGGCATGGTTTCGAAAATGGGGGCTCTTCTTCTGTCGGGCAAATTTAAAGAGCTGAAGGAGCTGTTCGATTATTCCGAATACGGCGGAGCTCCCATCCTTGGCGTTAAAGGAGCCATGATAAAAATGCACGGTTCCTCCAGCGCCAATGCGGTGAAGAACACTATTTTAAAAGGAGTTCCCTACGCTGAGAACAAAGTGGTGCAGGTCATTCAGGACTCGGTTCTGGAGTTGGAAGAAGTGATGTTCCGTGAGTAGCAGTGATTTTGAGGAGAGAATTGGTTACGTATTCAAGAATCCGTCTCTACTGGAAAAAGCTTTGACTCACAGCTCAGCTACCAACGAGCTTGTAGACGGAGCTTCAAAGAACAACGAGCGGTTGGAATTTCTCGGGGATGCGGTCTTCGATGTAATTATCAGCGAATATTTCTACCATAGAATGGCTGATGTAGATGTGGGGAAATTGTCTAAATTGAGAGCGCTGGTGGTGTGCGAGCGCTCTCTGTCGGAATGCGCCAAGCGCTACAGAATCAATGAGGAACTGCGACTTGGCCGCGGTGAGGAACTCAACGGAGGCCGAAACCGTTCTTCAATATTGGCCGACGCTATGGAGGCGGTCATCGGAGCTGTCTATCTGGACGGAGGATTCGAAGCAGCTACTGATTTTGTGCTTTCCGCATTTGAAACCACCATAGAGAAGGCTTTATCCGGCATGTTATATCGTGATTTCAAGACGGAGTTGCAAGAATTTCTGCAAGCCCAGAAAGAAGTTGAGATTCGTTATCTCGTGGATCGGGAGGAAGGTCCCGATCATAATAAAACCTTCTATGTGAGCCTTTGGGACGGAGAGGAAAAATTAGGAGAAGGCTCGGGTAAAACCAAAAAAGAAGCGGAACAAAATGCGGCGAGGGCCGCTTTGGAGGGATACGGGGTTGTATTTTAAACGAATTGACATTCAGGGATTTAAGTCTTTTGCAGAACCGGTGAGCATCGAGTTTCATGAGGGGATAACATGCATTGTCGGTCCCAACGGAAGCGGGAAGAGCAATATAGCCGATGCCATACGGTGGGTATTGGGAGAGCAGAGTCCCAAAATGCTGCGCGGAGGCAAAATGGAGGAGGTAATCTTCTCCGGTACGGAAAATCGCAAATCAAAAGGCATGGCAGAGGTAACGCTGGTAATCGATAATGCGGACCATATACTCCCCATTGACTATTCTGAGGTTGCAATTACAAGACGCATGTACCGCTCGGGAGAGAGCGGCTATTATATTAATAAAGTTCCCTGCAGATTAAGGGACATTAGGGAACTCATCATGGATACGGGAATAGGCGTTGAAGGGTATTCCATTATCGGACAGGGCCGAATTGCCGATATTCTCAGCGATAAGCCTGAAAACAGGCGCCAGATTTTTGAAGAAGCCGCGGGGATTATGAAATACCGGACAAAAAAAGAGGAATCCGAGCGGAAACTGGAAGCGGCAAAATCCAACCTGGATCGGGTGAACGATATAATAGGGGAAATTGAGTCCAGGATTGACGGACTGAGAGAGGAAAGCATCAAAGCGACAGAATATCTTGAACTTCGGGAACGCTATAAAAAAATAGAGATAAACATTACTCTTAAAAACATTGAAAACCTTGAGTTAAAAAACGAATACATAAAAGACGATATAAGCGAACTGGCTCACCGCATAAATGAGGTGGAGCAGGAAAAGGAATCCGTCGATAAGGATATTGCCCAAAACAAGGCGCAAAATGAAGAATTAGATACTCTTATCAACACGGGGCGGGATCGTCTTCTCGCCTTAATAGAAGAGATCAACGATCTATCGAGTCAGAACCGGCTTCGCAAGGAAAGACTAGCTTTCATAGAAAAGGAAAAGCAGCGTTTGGAAGCCGAGCTGGCATCTTTAGACTTGCGTAAGGAAAAAGAAGAGAAAAATGCTGTTGAAATTCGCACCAATCTCGAGAAGCTGAATGAAGAGTACGAGGAACTGAACAAGCAAGCGGAAGAAAAGAGCAAAGAAGTTGCAGCTCTTGAGGCGGAAGCCACCGAAATGCAGGCATTGATAGATGCCAACAAGGATAAAATATTTGAATGCCATAGCCGGGCATCTGAAAAGAAGAGTGAGATAAATAGCCTTTTGAATTTAAAGGATACCTTGACAAAGCGAAAAGAGCAGATCCTTACAGAAAGCCAAGTGGGAGATGCTGCCGGTATCAACTTAGAGGAAGAATACAAACGGGTTTCGTCGGAACGAGACGAGGCAGCAGAGGCCCTTAAGCGTATAGAGCAGGAAAGCTTTCGCCTAAAGAGCGCATACAGCGAGGCCCTGTCCAGAGAAAAGCTCCTGAATCATGATCTGGGAGAACGTAAGGTGACCATAGGGCAGCTTTCCGCCAGATATAAGATGATTGAGGAGATGGAAAGCGCCTATGAAGGCTATAATGAAGCGGTTAAATTTATCATGAAATCGGGTCTAGAAGGAATTCGCGGAGTAGTTGCGGATCTCATCGGCGTCCCCTCCGGCCTGGAAAGGGCTATCGAGACGGCTCTCGGAGCTTCATTGCAGAATATTATATGCAGCGAAGATAAAGATGCGCAAAAAGCCATCGAAATGCTCAAAGCAAACAAAGTAGGGCGGCTCACCTTTCTTCCTTTATCAAGTATCAAACCTTACGGAACAAAAATCCGGGACAGTCTGGCTAAGGAGAAGGGATTTAAAGGATTAGGAGTTGACTGCATCGAATTTGACGAAAGATATAGGAAGGTGATGGAATACCTGCTGGGCAGGGTGGTGATCGTTGAAAATCTTCAGCATGCCGTGAGGATGTCAAAACTGCCGGGCACCGGCGGGTTGCGGTTCGTCACCCTGGACGGAGATGTTATAAACGCTTCCGGCGCTATTACAGGCGGAGCTTATCGCAATAAAACGGCGGGTCTGTTAGAGAGAAAGGCAGAGGCAAAATCTCTCGGGGACAAGCTGTCCCGGCTACGGGAGGAACAGGAGCGGCTCATTGAAGAGCTGGAAGAACTGGCGGCAACACTGGAGGAAAGCAGGCGACAGATAGAGGATCTGGATAGGAGATACAGGGAAAAGCAGTTGGAGCTCTTTGACAGAGAAAACGAACTTAAGCGCCTGTCTGGTAGCCTTACGGATATGGAAGAACTGAAAGCCAAAAGGAATAGGGAACTGTCTTCCATTGAAAAAGAACAGGAATCAGTTGACGCCATGCTTCGGGAGTTGGAGAAGGAAGCCTCCCAAGCAGAACTTGAGGTTTCGGAGGCGGAGGCTGCGGTAGAAAAGGCTATGGAAGACCATGCCGCAATAAGGAAAAGGCTTGAAGAGGCAAAAGAAGAACTGACTCAGACAAGACTCCTCTGCGGAGCGGCGGCAAGCGAACGAAACAACGCGGAACAGATGCTCGGCAGGATTCGCGGATACGTGGAGGAATACGAAGCGGAAGCCGAAAAACGGAGAGAGGAATTAAAAGCGCTTCTTGGGGAAAAGGATGGCCTTTTCACGGATGATGAAGATCAGAAGAAGCTTCTTGAGGAAAAAGAAGCAGCCAAGATAGAATTGGAAGAGAAAATCAACAAAGCTGTTGAAGACAAACAGTTGATTACCCGTTACATAGACGAAATTCAGCAGAAAAGAGAGTCTTTGGACAAAATTCTCGCAGGTTGGCAGACGGATAAGCATGAGCTTGAGTTGAAGCAGGCAAAAAATGAAATCCAGGTGGAAGGGTATAAAGAAAAGCTATGGGACGATTATGAGATTTCCTATTTGCAGGCCATGGATTTCAAAAATAGGGATTTCGTCATGTCTTCGGCCATGAGAGAAAGCCGCGAAATCAGAAATCGCATGAAGGAACTGGGGGAAGTCAATGTAGGAGCCATCAAAGAATATGAAACTGTCAGCGAGCGCTATAAATTTCTCACGGAGCAGCGAGATGATCTGATATCAGCCATGGATTCTCTGACTCAGATTATCGAGGATATGGATAAAAATATCAAAAGGAACTTCAAAGAGAGCTTCGACCGGATTGTAATTAATTTCGAGGAGGCTTTCAAAGCTCTCTTCGGCGGCGGAACGGCAGAACTTCGTCTTGAAGACGAATCAAGACCGCTGGAAACGGGCATAGATATCATAGTTCAACCTCCGGGGAAGAAGCTGCAGAACATAAATCTTCTGTCCGGCGGAGAGAAGACTATGACGGCCATAGCGTTAATGTGCGCCATATTGAAAACCAAGCCCACCCCCTTCTGCATATTAGACGAGGTGGAAGCTTCGCTGGACGAGGTAAATATCGAAAGGTTTGCTCGATATCTCAGGGATTTCAAGGAAATCCAGTTCGCTTTGGTAACTCACCAAAAGGCTACCATGGAATATGCGGATGTGCTCTACGGTGTAACTATGCCGGAGCGAGGCATATCCAAGGTAATATCCCTGAAATTGGGAGATGAAATTGACCTGAATTAGTACTATAAACGGAGGAGAGATCGTGTTTCAAAAAAAGAAATCCTTTTTTGGAAGGCTGCAGGAAAAAATAGAAGACGTGATTTTAATGCGTCCCGAAGTGGATGAAGATATGTTAGAGGAACTGGAGGAGGCGCTCATCACCTCGGATATCGGGATGGATACTACCGAGAAAATCATCCAGCGCCTGAGGGATGACGTGAAGAGAATGAATATCCGGCAGCCGGAAGGCGTGAAAGCCCAGATAAAAAATATCATTAGCGAACTCATGGACAAAGAGGAAGCTCACAAGCTCTCCGACAAGTCTCCTCTAATTATATTAGTAGTGGGAGTAAACGGTTCAGGAAAAACAACATCCATAGCGAAGATTGCCTACAGGTTGCAAAAAGAAGGCAAGTCTGTTCTCTTTGCGGCGGCAGACACTTTCCGTGCTGCGGCAAGTGAGCAGTTGCAGATTTGGGGAGATCGTTTAGGAGTAGGTGTCATCAAGCATAAGGAAGGTGCGGATCCCTCTGCCGTTATCTTTGATGCGATTCACGCAGCAAAGGCCAGAGAAACTGATGTACTGATCTGCGACACCGCAGGCAGATTGCAGAATAAAAAGAACCTTATGGCCGAGCTTGAGAAAATGTATCGCGTCATTGAGCGCGAATACCCCGAAGCCGAGAGAGAATGCCTGCTGGTGCTTGACGCGGCAACGGGCAAGAACGCGGTTTCCCAGGCAAAGGAGTTCAGTCAGGTGGCCCAGATTACAGGGATCGTCTTGACAAAACTGGACGGAACCGCAAAAGGCGGTATCGTAATTACCATAGCCGATATGTTCGATATCCCGGTGAAATTCATCGGTGTAGGAGAAGGAATGGAGGACCTGGAGCCTTTTGACGCCGCGGAGTTTGCAGCAAGCCTGTTTGAATAACGCCCGTGTTACGCTTTATCTGGTTTATTTCTTGCCTTACTTGCCAGGTTTGAAGCTAAAGCGGGCAAGATAATTATCAAAAGCAAATACGGAACATATAGAATGTTGAAATCCTTGAGCATGTAGTAGAAGAGCAATAGGGCGCCTGGCAAGCCCAACAGAAGCCCCTCAAGCCATTTCAATATAGGCCAGATCAGTCCGAGTACAACACCCAGCGCGATATAAATCAAAAGTATCACACCGACGGTGACAATCCTTTCTTTCACCGCTCCGTCCGAAAAAACGGAGAGAAATACGCCGAAAAATCCTATCGCACTGCCCAATACCAGGGCCAACAGTATTCCCACTGCTTTTTTCATGTGTTTACTCCTTATTTTTTCATAGCCCTGTAATCATGGCCCGAAAAAAGGGTTACGACACGGGGCCGGTTGATGCAATGAATATGTTAAATACATAATATAGAATGTTATCTTCCATTACAACAGTAAATCACCATTGATAATATGATACCCGGCTTTTTAATATGTTAACACCACCTCGAAGATAGATTTGACCGGAGCCTTTGTAAAGTTGACCATTTAACAAAAAATGGTTAGTTTTAATCCGGCGTTCTGGTCAAAGTGCATGGACTATGATTAAAAAATGAAATATAATGGCAATAACGAAAAAAGCAAGGAAAGAGTGAAAATAATGAGAGCGTTTATCGGGATTGATTTTGAAGATAATATAAAAGATGAGATATGCAGCCTGCAGCAGCAATATCGTGAACATGCTATAAGAGGCCGGTGGAAGCATCGGGACAACTTTCACATCACCTTGAAATTCCTGCGTGAAGTTAGCCCGAAACAAAAGGCGATGATCGATGGGATCATGGTAAGCATATGTAAAAATCATAAGCCTTTTGAATTGAAACTGGCAGAAACGGGGATCTTTGGAGGCAGGGGATCAATACGAGTCTTATGGCTTGGACTGGGTGGAGATAGGGATGCACTTTTTTCTCTGCAAAATGAGATTGATCTTGCTCTTGAGCTTGTGGGTTTCCAGAGAGAGAGCAGAAAGTACAGCCCTCACGTGACGATTGGTCAAGATATTCTTTTTGAAGAAGACTTTGAGACGGTAAAACAATCCATTCCGATAAAGCAATTCAAACCTTTACAAGTTAAAAGCTTATATTTATTTAAAAGCGAGCAGATTCAGAACAAAAGAGTATACACGAAAGTAAGCCAATACGATTTACGTTAATATTACTTCCGGGAGGGACTGGGAATGAAGAGAGTTTTCTATTACGAAACGGAAATTGGAAAGATCGGCATTGCAGAAAACGGCTCAGCCATTACGGATATTTTTTTTGCCGGCAAAGAGGATCCCAAAGACGTTACGCAAATGGAACGAAAGGAAACTCCTCTGATAAAGGAAGCGGGAAAACAAATACGGGAATATTTTAAGGGAGAGCGAAAAGCATTCGAATTGAAGTTGGAGCCGGAGGGAACTCCGTTTCAAAAGTCAGTCTGGGACGCCTTGTTGTCCATTCCCTACGGCGAGACCAGGAGTTACGGGCAGATAGCTGAGCAGGTTGGGAACCCCAAGGCATGCAGAGCTGTGGGTTTAGCCAATAATAGAAATCCTATTGCCATCGTCATACCCTGTCACCGGGTTATCGGAGCCGATGGGAAATTGGTCGGGTATGGCGGAGGATTACATATAAAGGAACAGCTGCTTGCCCTTGAACAACGAAATTTATAAAGGGTCCGATTTTTGGTATTGTGGGCTATTTAGTACTGTACGCGCGATTTTAGTTTTGTTCGCTTGGGTACGCAGGAAGGAGTAGGGATGAAAAAGAGAGTTTGCATTATTTATACCGGCGGAACCATAGGCATGGAAAAGACGGAAAACGGTTATGCGCCCGGGAAAGTACATCTTCATTCCGCTCTAAATGAGATTGCAAACATGGGGTCATCCACCTTGCCGTCCTTTGATCTCGTCGAATACGATCCTTTGCTGGATTCATCCAACATCTCGCTACAGGAATGGATACAAATTGCGCGGGATATAGAAGGCAGATACGACCATTACGACGGGTTTGTTATTCTCCACGGTACCGATACCATGGCGTACACGGCCTCGGCTCTTTCCTTCATGCTTGACGGCCTCACAAAGCCCGTCATCCTTACCGGTTCTCAAATTCCTTTCAGTGAGATTCGCAACGACGCGCGGGACAATTTGATTACCGCTCTGACGCTGGCAGGCAACTATTCGGTGCCGGAAGTATGCCTTTATTTCGGCGGGCTGCTCCTCCGCGGAAATCGGGCAACGAAGATCAGCGCAGACGATTTGGTGTCCTTTGATTCTCCTAACTATCCTCCTTTGGCAGAGGTGGGAGTCAGAATTACGCTTGAGGATAAGATGATTCGTAGACCCGGATCCGGATTGAAATTGACGGAATTCGGTCAACATCAGATCGCTGTTCTCAAAATATTTCCGGGCATTCAGTTTGAAGTTTTTGAAAATATCATGACAGAACATCTGAAAGGAATTGTCATAGAAGCATTTGGTGCCGGTAACATTCCGGACAGTCAAGGCACGATGCAGAAGCTCTTGGAAAGGGCAAAGCGCAACGGCACGATTGTTGTGGTTTGTACTCAATGCCTCAAAGGCTCCGCCATCATAGGCGAATATGAGGTCAGCGAGGAGCTGGCGAAGGCGGGAGCTGTAAGCGGATACGACATGACGGTGGAAGCGGCGGTTGCCAAACTTTACTACTTATTGAGCATGGGTTATAATATTGAGACAGTTAAGCGGCTTATGGCGGAAAATCTTAGAGGAGAGCTGACAAAAGTGTTGTAAATGCGGCGGGTGAGAAGGTAGTATAGATGGCTGCATTCAAAGTAAAAGAAGTGAATCTGGAGTACGGTTACCCAACGGCGGAGATGGCTGTCCGCAACATGGTTGACCAACTGATGAGCTGCAAAAGGCAGGGGATGCGTGCCGTCATCCTGATTCACGGATACGGGTCTTCCGGGACGGGAGGTAAAATAAAACAGGCCGTAAGCCAAAAATTAAGAGATCCATCTATGGTAGGCATAGTTAGAACGACTTGTCCTGGAGAACGATGGGTGGAAAAAAAGCGCACTATGTTAAACGCATGTCCGGGACTAAGAGATTATGAATCCCGGATTTCGGGTAATTATGGTGTAACTGTCGTACTGTTAAAGTAGAGGATGAGAGCTGGATGAACAAGTTGACAATTGACGATTTTAAAAAAGTTTTTAAGGATTATAAACCGGGACCTCTGGGGTATTATAGGTATTATTCTGTTTTGGTGCCCCTTGTGGAGCGAAATGATGAACCGCATATTTTATATGAGGTAAGAGCGGAAACTTTGCGCACTCAGCCAGGGCAGGTTTCTTTTCCCGGAGGAAGGATCGAAGACGGAGAAACGCCTGAGGAATGCGCGATTCGGGAAGCGTGCGAAGAACTTTGCATCCAACACTCGGATATAGAAATTATTTCGCCCTTGGATTATCTCCATACATACAGCAACTTCACCATGTACCCGTTTTTAGGCACCATCGATTACGATGCCTGCAGCAAAGTAACCGCCAGCCGGGAAGAGGTGAAGGAGATCTTCTTCGTACCGGTTTCGTATTTGATGGAGACGGAACCTCTGGTATATAATTCCGAAGTTTACCCAAAAATTCCCGAAGATTTTCCTTACGAAAAGATTTATGAGAAGAATGGGTATAATTGGAGAAAGGGAAGCACTTCGATACCGATATATCAGTATAAGGGGTATGCGATTTGGGGAATGACCGCCTTGATAACCCAACATCTCATCAATAAAATGAAGGAAAACTGTTTATAAAAATATGATGATGCGGACAATTACGCCAGGGTGAGAATCTGCGGAGACCATTCCGTAAATATATACAAGACTAATGTTGAAGAGGGGAAAAACCGATGGAAAAGAGCAAAAAGGAGAGAAAATACAAATTCGAGACACTGCAGGTCCATGCAGGACAAGAGCTGCCCGATCCGGCCACCGGAGCCAGGGCGGTGCCTATTTATCAAACAACTTCATACGTATTTGACAGCTGTGCCAAAGCTGCCGCTCTGTTTGATTTGTCCCAGAGCGGAAACATCTATACGCGCATAATGAATCCGACTACGGACATATTTGAAAAGAGAATGGCGGCCCTGGAGGGAGGCGGAGCGGCTTTGGCAGTTGCCAGCGGTTCGGCGGCTATTACTTACGCGGTTCAGAATATCGCTCAAGCAGGAGACCACATTGTTTCCGCAAATACTCTCTACGGAGGAACCTACAATCTTTTTGCACATACTTTGAGGAATTTCGGTATTGAAACAACTTTTGTAGATCCGGATGAAAAAGACAGCTTTAAAAATGCTATCCGCCCGAATACTAAAGCGATCTTCATCGAAAGTCTGGGCAATCCAAATTCCAGCATAATAGATGTTGAGGAGTTGGCAAAGACAGCGCATAGTCACGGCATCCCTCTCATCGTGGACAATACCTTTGCGACGCCTTACCTGTTCCGTCCCATAGATTACGGTGCTGATATAGTGGTGCATTCCGCAACAAAATTCATAGGAGGCCACGGAACTTCCATCGGAGGAGTGATCATAGACAGCGGTAAATTTGATTGGGCCGCATCGGGTAGATTTTCTTGCATGACGGAACCGGATCCCAGCTATCACGGAATGCGCTATGCGGAAGCCGTAGGCCCATTGGCTTATATAGTGAAAGCGCGTGTAACCCTGTTGCGGGATACGGGAGCCGCATTAAGCCCCTTCAATTCATTCCTCTTCCTTCAGGGGTTGGAAACGCTGTCGTTAAGAGTTGAACGTCATGTGGAAAACACATTGAAGGTAGTAGATTTTCTGAGCAATCATCCCAAGGTTGAAAAAGTGAATCATCCTTCTCTCCCCGGCAGCCCGTACCATTCCCTTTATAAAAAGTATTTCCCCAAAGGAGGAGGTTCCATCTTTACCTTTGAGATTAAGGGAGGAAAGAAGGAAGCCACAGAGTTTATCGACAAGTTGCAGCTTTTCTCCCTCCTGGCTAATGTGGCAGATGTGAAATCTCTCGTCATCCATCCAGCCACAACCACCCATTCTCAGATGAGAGAGGAAGAGCTTATGGCTTCAGGAATCAAACCGAGTACCATCCGTCTGTCCATCGGGATCGAGCATATCGACGATTTGATTTACGACCTGGAGCAGGCTCTGAGCTAATAAACCATACCTGCGATGCTAAAAAGGTTTATAAAATATGAAGAAAAAAGTATTGGTAGCTATGAGCGGAGGAGTTGACAGTTCCGTTGCAGCTGCTCTGTTGCTGGAACAAGGCTATGATGTCAGCGGGGTCACTCTGAAGCTCTACGACAATGAAGATCTGGGCATCGATGACAAAACCCGGACCTGCTGTTCCATCTTCGATGTGGAAGATGCGCAGATAGTGGCGCAGCGTTTGGGTTTTCGTCACTATGTCTTCAATTTCGGATTGTATTTTCAAAGGGACGTAATGGAGCGATTTGCAGATGCGTATCAGAAAGGTGAGACGCCTAACCCATGCATTGATTGCAACAGGTACATCAAGTTCAGCAAGCTTTTGGAAAGGGCGCTCCTTCTCGGATATGACTATATCGCTACAGGCCATTATGCCAGAGTGGAGTATGATGAGAAGAAGCAAAGGTATCTCTTGAAGAAAGCTAAAGATGCATCGAAAGATCAGACCTACGTTCTCTATGCCATGACGCAACAGGAGCTTGCGAGAACCCTGTTTCCCCTGGGGGATATGCTTAAAAGCGAAGTCCGGAAAATAGCCGAAGAAAAGGACCTGGTAAATGCCGGTAAGCCTGACAGCCAAGACATTTGTTTTGTCAAGGATAACGATTACGCAGGGTTTCTCACCGACGTCATGGGTGTAGAATCCGTTCCCGGCGACTTTATTGACACGGAGGGCAATGTGATAGGAAGGCATAAAGGGCTGATTCACTATACCATCGGTCAACGCAGGGGACTTAATATCGGTTTTGGCCGACGCAAATATGTGGTAAAGATAGACCGGGATAACAACACGGTAACATTAGGGGATCCCGAGGATCTTTTCAGTGAAAGTCTCATGGCAAGAGATGTAAATCTCATATCAATAAGCAAGCTGGATGCCCCGATGGAAGTAACGGTGAAAACAAGGTATAAGCAACCGGAAACAAAAGCAACAATCTATCCGGTGGGAAACGATAATATTCGCGTGGTATTTGAAAATCCCCAGCGAGCCATTACACCGGGTCAAGCTGTTGTCTTTTATGATAATGATGTGGTAGTGGGCGGTGGGACTATTTCTTTGGAGTAGTCCTTTAAGCATGTTTCGTTGT
The DNA here is from genome assembly GCA_002385825.1 of Firmicutes bacterium UBA3932. Lineage (GTDB taxonomy): Bacteria > Bacillota > Clostridia > Peptostreptococcales > Anaerovoracaceae > UBA1426. The sequence continues at coordinate 39,739 of DGEG01000105.1, forward strand.
ATATGCACTTCCTTAAAAGTAGCCCTTTTTGGTTTGAAAATCATATAATATAATAAAGACACCACGCAGTAGAATCATGGTTTTAAAAGAATTGGCAATTGGATTTTTTCTTGCGATGTTTGAAAAACAATGGTAAAATAAGAAAACATGACAGATTCCTTTCGTAAATCTATATATTGAATGAAATGAAATGCCGAGGTTAACCTATGGAAATAGAAATGAAATATGCCATCGCTAATAAAGAGGTGGCAGAATCCATATGGGAAGATGATCTCCTTGATGAAATCGGAGATCCGGATTCCCGTGAAGCGGTCTATATGAAATCAGCTTATTTCGATACAGATTCGCGCGTTCTGTTTAAGAATGACGTGGCTTTTCGCGTAAGGATGGAAGGCAATAAAATTGTCGCTTCTCTTAAATGGAACGGGAGCAGCAGCGAGGGATTGCATAAGCGTGAGGAGGTCAACGTACCTGTTGACGATCCCGCCTGTTTTTCGGAACCATCTGCGGAAATCTTCAAGGAGAGCGATCAGGGAAAGGCGTTACTGAAACTTATTGGAGACGAGTGTCTTCACAGCATCCTGGAGATGAATTATATTCGCAGACGGCTACGCATAGATTACGGGAAAAGCATCATGGAACTCGCCATTGATACCGGTGAAATTCTGACAGAAAAAGGAGAATTACCTATCTGTGAGCTTGAAATTGAACTGTTCACCGGTGAACAAGAAGATGTGATCGCCTTGGGGGATATATTAAAGGAAAAATACGGCCTAATCCCTCTGGACACCAGCAAGTACGCAAGGGGGCTTAAACTTATAAGGAAATCCGACCAGGAACAATAGGAGAATATATAAAGAAGAATAAGTCCGTGGCCGATGTCATCCTTAATACGTTGGCCACATTTTTTGCGATAATGGAAGAAGTACATAATAATTGACCAATACAAGCAATAAATTGGCGATTTTTGATGAAATATGATGAAAAATAGATAAAAATCCCGGAAAAACATGTCAAAAGGAACTGTTTTCTGCTTCATTTTACGGGGTATATAAGCAATACAGCGTATATTAGACTTCAATATTCGGCACCACAGTAAAAGAAAATAATTCTACAGTCGAATTTTTTCTCTTAATAGGTTATAATGTATCCGCTGCTAGATGAGAGATATTTTAATATACAGGAGGAATAAATTTAATGAAAGCAACAATGCTTGGCAGAGAAAAGAATGACGTTACATTTAAAATGGACTTTGAGTCAGATGAATTCGAACAAGCCATCAACAAAGCATATAAAGCAACAAAGCATCAGTTCGTTATCGATGGTTTCCGTAAAGGGAAAGCGCCGAGAAAGCTTATTGAGATGAAATACGGTGAGGATGTGTTCTACGAGGATGCTATCAACCAACTGTTTTCGGAGGCTTACCCCGCCGCGTTGGATGAGTTGAATATCAAGCCCGTAGACAGGCCTCGTGCAGATTTCGATAAAATAGAAGCCAATAAGGGATTTGGTGTAACGATAAAAGTGACTGTCACCCCGGAAGTTCAGGTAAAGGACTACAAAGGTGTCAAGATCGCCAAAGTAGATGATACAGTGAAAGACGAGGAAGTGGAAAAAGAACTGGAAGCTCTGCAAAAGAGAAATTCCAGATTAGTAGAGGTGGATAGGCCTGCCAAAGAGGGCGACACCGTACTTATCGACTATGCAGGTTTTATCGGTGAAGAGCAACTGGAAGGAGGCACTGCAGAACGTCAGCCGATTACCTTAGGCTCTAATGTTTTAATTCCAGGCTTTGAAGAACAGCTTGTCGGTGTGAAAGCGGGAGAAGAACGAGAGGTTAAAGTGACTTTTCCCGAAGACTACCATTCCGATTTAGCCGGAAAAGAAGCCGTATTCAAATGCAAGGTGCATGAAATAAAGGAAACAGAACTTCCCGAAATCGACGATGAATTCGCGAAAGATGTAAGCGAGTTCGATACGTTGGAAGAATTGAAAGCAGACATCAGGCATAAGTTAGAAAAGACTGCAAAAGATAAGGCAGAGTACGAGATGAAGAATGCCGTTCTGGAAAAAGTCTACGAAGCAACAGAAGTGGACATACCTGATGTGATGGTAGAGAGCCAGATCGATGATATGCTTCATGAGTTCCAGCAGCAGCTACGTTACCAGGGGCTGGATTTTCAGCAATACTTGGAGTTTTTGGGCAAGAACATGGAAGAATACAGGGAAGAACTCCGAGCAGATGCCTACAAGAAAGTAAAGACAAAGCTCATAGTTGAAGCGGTTGCAGAAGCAGAGAACCTGGTCGCTTCGGATGAGGATGTGGATAAAGAACTGGCAACAATGGCGGAGCAATATAAAATGGAGACAGATAAAATAAAAGAGATAATGGGTGAACAGGGAATCGCCTATCTCCGTCAGGATATAAGGAACAAAAAAGCAGTGGATTTCATGTATGATAACGCCGTCATTGAGTAAAGACCGCCGTTAGGACAAAGGGGGAAAGCATATGCCATTAATCCCGATAGTGGTAGAACAAACCAGTCGTGGTGAGCGATCTTATGACATCTATTCGAGATTGTTAAAAGATCGCATCGTATTCCTCGGTGAGGAAGTGAATGCGCACACCGCAAGTATAGTGGTGGCACAGCTCCTTTTTTTGGAGGCAGAAGATCCAAATAAAGATATAAGCTTTTATATTAATAGTCCCGGCGGATCCATTACTGCCGGTATGGCTATTTATGACACAATGCAATATATTAAACCGGACGTCTCTACAATTTGCATCGGAATGGCAGCAAGCATGGGAGCTTTCCTATTGGCTGCCGGTGCAAAGGGGAAACGGTTTGCACTGCCGAATGCAGAAATAATGATCCACCAGCCTTTGGGAGGCATATCAGGGCAGGCAGAAGATCTGAGAATTCACGCAGAGCGTATCATTAAGACCAGAGATAAACTGAACCGGATTCTGAGTGAAAAGACCGGTCAACCCCTTGAGAGAATAGCACGAGATACAGATCGCGATAATTTCATGGACGCGGAAGAAGCGTTGGCCTACGGGATTATCGATAAGGTAATTGTCTCAAGAGACGGTTAAAACAAAGTAAGTCGAAAGGAAGTATTATGGGAAAATACGATGAATCAAAACAATTGAAATGTTCTTTTTGCGGTAAGCCGCAAGATCAGGTCAGACGGCTTGTTGCAGGACCGAACGTTTATATATGCGATGAATGTATCGATCTGTGCCAGGACATCATAAAAGAAGAGTTCGCAGAAAGGGCTTTGAGAGAAAACGAATTCGGTGACCTGTCGTCATTGCCAAAGCCAAAAGAGATTGCCAGTGCTCTGTCCGAATATGTAATTGGCCAGGAAGATGCGAAAAAAGCATTGGCAGTAGCAGTTTACAACCATTACAAGAGAATAGGTTCTATGAGAGGCTGGGCTGACGACGATGTGGAAATACAGAAGAGCAACATCATTATGATCGGGCCCACAGGCTCGGGGAAGACGTTGCTTGCACAGACCTTGGCAAAGATCCTAAACGTGCCTTTTGCAATCGCCGACGCCACAACGTTGACAGAAGCAGGATACGTAGGTGAAGATGTGGAGAATATTTTGCTTAAACTGATTCAGGCGGCGGATTATGACATAGAAAAGGCGCAAAAGGGCATCGTTTATGTGGATGAGATCGATAAGATCGCAAGAAAGACAGAGAATCCCTCCATCACCCGTGATGTGAGCGGGGAAGGTGTCCAGCAGGCGCTGTTAAAGATTCTCGAAGGCACTGTGGCAAGCGTGCCTCCACAAGGTGGCAGGAAGCACCCGCACCAGGATTTCATACAATTTGACACCACCAATGTACTGTTCATTTGCGGAGGCGCCTTCGACGGTCTGGATAAGATCATTCAAAGAAGGATCGGCGAAAAGACTATCGGTTTCAATTCGCAGATACGAGCCTCAAAAGCAGAAGGGGCGGAAGTGTTGAAATCCGTTCAGCCTGAAGACCTTCTGAAATACGGGTTGATTCCTGAATTCATCGGAAGGCTGCCCGTGGTGGTTACCCTGGAGGAACTGTCGAAAGAAGCTTTGGTCCGCATAATTCGTGAGCCGAAAAACGCATTGTTGAAGCAGTATAAGAAACTGTTCCAACTGGATGGAGTGGAACTTGAAATTGAAGAGGAGGCTATCTTCAGGCTGGCCGAGAAGGCTCTCGAGAGAAAGACAGGAGCTCGAGGTCTTCGCAGCATCATGGAACAAGTGATGACGGATATCATGTTTGAAATTCCATCGAGAGACGACATCAGAAAGTGTATAGTAACAAAGAGCACAATAGATCATAACACAGGACCGACTCTAGTTCTGAGAGACGCCAAAAGGATCGAGAAGAACGGAAAGAAAAAGGAGACGGCATCGTGAGTTGAAAAACAGACGGCACCTGCCGCCTGTTTTTCGGCTGAGGAGGTGTGAGAATTGTCGAACATGAACGAAGACGATAAGAAATATGATAAAGATGAAGAAAAAAAGGTCGATGAGTATGAAGAAATAGATGGAGTTATGCCCATGATCCCCCTCAGGGGATTGTTGGTCTTTCCATATATGGTGCTTCATTTCGATATAGGCAGGGAAAAGTCCATCAGCGCTTTGGAAAAGGCCATGATGATGAACCAAACCGTATTCTTGTCCGCACAGATTAGCGCTGAAACGGACTTACCCACCAGAGATGATTTTTACAGAGTCGGAACAATCGCCAAAATAAAGCAGATGCTGCGCCTTCCCGGAGATACGATCCGGGTTCTCGTGGAAGGCATAAGCAGGGGACGCATTGAGGAATTCATCTTTGAGGTTCCCTATTTCAAATGCAGGATAAAAGGGATCAGTGAACAGGAATTTGATGACATCCCGCCCAAGATAGAAGCATTGATGCGGGCAGTTTTGTCATCTTTCGAAGAATATATCAGCTACAGCCCGAGGATTTCACAAGAGGTATATCCTTCCGTTGCTTCTGTTGAACAGCCTGGCAGGTTGGCAGATGTGGTTACTTCTCACCTGGATATCAAGACGGAGGAAAAGCAGCAGATACTTGAAGCCTTCGATGTAGAAGAGCGCCTTGAAATCTTAAACACCATCCTGACGAAGGAAATTGAGATTCTTAAAATAGAAAACTCAATAACAAACAAAGTGAGAACCCAGATTCACAAGAGCCAGAGGGAGTATTATCTGAAAGAACAGCTCCGCGTAATTCAGGAAGAATTAGGCGAGGACGAAGATATTGAAGACGAGATTCAAAACTGGCTTAAGCAGCTAAACAAACTTAAGCTCCAGCCTGCCGTTCATGAAAAAGTAGAGAAGGAAATAAAGCGCTTTAAAAAGATTCAGTCCCATTCTGCAGAAGGTGGTGTGATACGCACCTATGTGGAATGGATTTTAGCCCTTCCATGGAATAAGTCTTCCAGAGATAATAAGGATATCAAATTGGCGGAGGCCATACTCAATGAGGATCATTACGGCCTGGACAAAGTAAAGGAGAGGGTTCTGGAATATTTAGCTGTGATTCAGCTGTCAAAAAGTATGAAGGGTCCCATTCTCTGTCTGGTCGGCCCTCCCGGAACAGGAAAAACATCCATAGCCAAGTCCATTGCCCGGTCGTTAAATAGGAAATTTGTTCGCATGTCTTTGGGTGGTGTAAGGGACGAGGCAGAAATTCGAGGCCATAGGAGAACCTATATCGGTGCCATACCGGGAAGGATTATATCCGCTATCAAAGAGGCTAAAACAAACAATCCCGTATTCCTCTTCGACGAGGTGGACAAGATCGGCACGGATTTCCGTGGGGATCCTGCTTCCGCATTGCTTGAAGTTCTTGATCCCGAACAGAATAAAGACTTTACGGATCATTATCTGGAGGTTCCCTTCGATCTGTCCAAGGTGATGTTCATTACCACAGCAAACACGACAGATACAATTCCAAAACCTCTGCTTGATCGTATGGAGGTTATCCAGGTTCCCGGCTATACGGAAGAGGAAAAGGTGAAGATCGCCGAGCAATATCTGGTTCCTAAAAAAATTAAGGAACATGGTTTGAAGGAATCAGATCTCAGGATTTCTGAGACGGCAATACGGACCATCATTAATAATTATACGAGAGAATCCGGAGTCCGGAATCTGGAAAGAGAGATCGCCACCATTTGCAGAAAGGCGGCCAAACAGGTGGCAGAAAAGCAGAAAGTGCCAATCATCGTTACCGCGGCTAATGTAGAAAAATATCTGGGGAAGAAGCGCTACCGTTATGATAAAATAGAAGGTGAGAACGGAGTCGGCGTGACGACGGGTCTTGCCTGGACCGCGGTGGGTGGCGATACCCTGTCGATTGAAACAGCTGTCGTTCCAGGGAACGGAACCTTAGTTCTGACTGGCCAGTTAGGTGAAGTGATGCAGGAATCCGCAAAAGCCGGCATCAGTTATATACGCTCCAAAGCGAAAGAACTGGGTATCGAGGAGAATTTCTACAAGGAGAAAGATCTGCACATCCATATTCCGGAGGGAGCGACTCCGAAGGATGGACCTTCCGCAGGGGTTACCATGTGCACTTCCGTCATATCGGCTCTTACCGGTATTCCCGTAAGAAAGGATTTGGCAATGACGGGAGAAATCACTCTGCGGGGCAAAGTGCTTCCCGTGGGAGGAATTCGTGAAAAGGTGCTGGCTGCACACCGGGCAGGAATCACTACCGTTTTGTTGCCTAAAGAAAATGAAGCCGATATTCAGGAAATTCCGTCCAATGTGCGCAGGCGAATGAAATTGATCCTGGTCGAGACGCTGGATGAGATACTGGACATTGCGCTGGTGAAAAAATGATTATAAAAGAAGCAGAACTCGCTGCTGTGGCTGTAAACCCGGAGCAGTATCCGGATACGAACAAAAAGGAAATAGCCATAGCGGGGCGTTCCAATGTGGGCAAATCCTCGCTGATCAACATGTTGCTCAACCGAAAGGGGTTGGCCAGGGTCAGCGGGAGCCCCGGAAAGACCAGAACCATAAATTTCTACGATGTGAATAAGGATTTCCGCATCGTTGATCTGCCGGGTTACGGCTTTGCAAAGGTTTCGCGTTCCACAATAGATAATTGGGGAAAAATGATAGATAACTACCTGTCTAATCGTCCCAATCTTGTTAAGATGATTCAACTGGTAGATGTGCGCCATCCCCCTACAGCCCAGGACATTCAAATGTATGAATGGATGCGGTATTACGGGCTGGACGGTTTGGTAGTGGCCACAAAGGCTGACAAAGTGTCAAAGGCTGAGCTTGCCCGAAATCTAAACGTAATCCGCATGGCCCTCGGACTAGGCGAAAGAGACAAAATAATTCCGGTCTCGGCTCTTAAGAGAACCGGATATGAAGAATTGCTTAAAGCTCTCGATGAGATCCTGAAGGAGGGATAGGGATGCAATACATTTTCCTGCGGGTACTGATGCGCCGGATTAAAGCGATTCCGTCATTTTTGCGGGATAAGACGGTACCCTTTAGAAAGAAACTACTTGTGATATTAGGGGTCCTTTACTTTCTATGGCCCTTTGATTTAATACCAACCCCTATTCTCCTCTTTGGCATAATTGACGATCTGGTGATCTGGGGATCAATTATTTACTACCTGAGAAATGAGCTTGACAAATATTGGCTTGGAGAAAAAGAAGTTGCGCCGGAAAAAAGATTCCATGGCAAAAACATCATAGATGATGTAAAATTTGAAGTGAAGGACAATGGCGCCGATGAGCGCGAAACACAATAAAAAACCAGCAACAAAGGAGCAAGTAATGGAGAAAAAATACGTATTCGGCGATGTGATGATCGGCAAGGAAGAGCTCAAGGAGCGGGTTGCCGAACTTGGCAAGGAGATCTCAAGAGACTACAAGGGTGAATCCATATTGGCTATCTGTGTATTAAAAGGTGCAGTCATCTTTATGAGCGACTTGATCCGAGAGCTCAATGTGGAGACGAAGATCGACTTCATGGCAGTATCAAGCTATGGCGCGTCTACGGAAAGTACGGGCGTGGTACGTATTCTTAAAGACTTGGATTCCGATATTGAGGGGGAAAATGTAATTATTATTGAGGACATCATCGATTCCGGGCTTACATTGAAGTATTTAAAGGATTATTTAATGGCTAGAAATCCAAAGAGTCTGAAGATCTGCACGCTTCTTGACAAACCGGAGAGAAGAGTGGCGGATGTAAAACCAGATTACGTGGGTTTCTCCATAGAGAATAAGTTTATCGTAGGTTACGGACTGGATTACAATCAGATGTACCGTAATCTACCCTATATAAGTTATCTTGAAGAAGAGTAATGGAGGAAAAAACAATGTCTTACAAAGTACCTGTAGGATTATCCAACAAACACCTGCATCTTTCCCAGGAAGACCTGGAAGCGCTTTTTGGGAAGGGATACGAATTGACTCCTTACAAGGCTTTAAAGCAGCCCGGCCAATATGCGGCAGAGGAGAAAGTGGATATAGTAGGACCGAAAGGGACCATTAAAGGAGTGCGCATCCTTGGACCTGTAAGAAAGGAAACCCAGGTAGAGCTTGCGATAACCGATGCTCGAGCTATCGGTGTCACCGCTCCGGTAAAGGAATCCGGAAAACTTGAAGGAACACCGGGTATAAAGCTGGTGGGCCCTGCCGGTGAAATAGAAATAGATCACGGTGTGATAATAGCATTGCGCCACGTGCACCTGTCTGCCGAACAGGCTAAAGAAGCGGGCGTACAAGATAAACAGATGATAAGCGTACGTTTTGGAGGAGAAAGGGGCGTTGTGTTCGACAACGTACTTGTTCGCGCCGGTGACGGACACGAAGCGGAGATCCATCTGGATACAGATGAAGGCAATGCTGCGGGTCTGAAAAACGGCGATCTCGGGGAGCTTATTGTATGAAACCACTGAATCGATATATCGATCATACGCTTTTGAAAGCCGAGGCTACGGAAGCGGATATACGGAAACTCTGCAAGGAAGCTATCGAATATGACTTCTATGCTGTATGCGTTAATTCCTGCTATGTGTCTTTAGTCAGCAAGGAACTTGCCGACAGCGGGGTGAAGGTCGCTTCTGTAGTGGGATTTCCTCTGGGCGCCGCCCATACGGCTGCCAAAGTCTGTGAGACTGAAATTGCCGTATCGGAAGGTGCGGATGAGATCGATATGGTACTTAATATAGGAGCCTTGAAGGAAGGCCGTTACAACTTCGTGGAAGACGATATACGGGCGGTGGTGCAGGCCGCGGCAAAGGGGAGCGCCATCGTTAAAGTGATTCTGGAAACCTGTCTTTTAACAGACGATGAAGTAATAAAAGCCTGTCAACTCGCGCAGAATGCGGGGGCGGCTTTCGTGAAAACTTCTACCGGCTTTTCCACTGGCGGAGCAACGGCGCATCATGTGAAGCTGATGAAGGATACAGTCGGGGATGCATTGCAGGTAAAAGCATCCGGGGGTATCCGGGATAAGTCAAAGGCTCTTGAAATGATCGAGGCCGGTGCAGATCGCATCGGAGCGTCTGCGTCGGTTGCAATCTGTAAATGACAAGGGATAGGCCCCGCTTGTAGAAACACACGCGGGGCAGATCGTTTTTTTAACAGCGAGAACGAGATGTGTTCTCGGGAATGATTTGCCGTTGGATATAGCCGCTCCATTTGGAGCGGTTTTCAGCGGGAGGAAAAAGATACATGTCTCATGCACAACCCGGGAGGCCTTCCGGCAGGTCCCAAAATATTTTGTATTTCACTTACGGCATAGGGGGACTTGCCGAAGCCGGTCTCTACCAATATATAACTACATTTCAATTGATTTTCCTCACGGGAATCGTTAAGATTTCACCGGAGATAGCCGGTACTATCACCTCCGTTGCCATATTGCTGGAGGCGGCATGCTGTTTCGTTGTTGGTCATCTGTCCGACAGTCTCAGGTGGCAATATGGCAGAAGGAGACCTTTTATTTTTTTATCGGCTTTTCTTTTGCCTTTTACACTTGTGGCCAATTTTATTACCGTTCAGGCATCCATATGGGTGCAGATTATTTATTATGTCCTGATGGGCTCCCTCTTTTGGATAGCCTATTCTTTGTTTTATATTCCTTATACTGCTCTCGGAGCTGAAATTGCATTGGATTATGATGGCAGGACAAAGTTGAGAAGCATAACCCGTGTATTTACTATCATAGGCACTTTTTTAGCCAATGTGTGTCCGCTCCTGGCCATCGGTTTTCTTATAAAGGCAGGTATGAAGGACGAGCATGCATGGATGATTTTTACCGTTTTCATATCGTTTCTGGTGGGTATAGGTGTTTTTATCTGTTGGCACTATACCGCCGGGACTGAGAGGATCGAGATTCCGGGCACTTCCCGGCAAGAGAAATTGAAACTGCAATTATTAAAGCATTTATTATCCATACTAAAGGATTTTTATGAGTTAATGTGCTTGAAGGCCATGGCTATACTCATTGGCACAAAGATCGTATTCATGTTTGGTTTCACTCTTTATACTTCCGGCATGATGTTCTTTATGCAGTATGCTCTCAATTTGGATATACAGGTTACCTCTACAGTTTATATGGTTTCTATCATCTCCAGCATCTTTTTTACGCCTGTTATAAATCATTGGGCGGTACGAGGGGGAAAAAAGAGCCTTATTTCGGGAGCCATGACCATATCCGGGGTATCGGGGATGATACTTTGGATTATAGGTGTTGATGCTTATTCAATTTCGCTGATGTATGTCATCCTGTTCACCTTCGGACAGGCAGCATTCTGGCAGATCAGCAGCGCCATGTTCTATGATGTAGCCGAAGTCGATGAGTATGTGAACGGGAAAAGGCGGGAAGGAGCCATCATCGCGTTTCAGTCCATTGTAGGCACTCTCAGCGCCGCCCTTGGTCTTCAGGCCATCGGTATTTTGCTGAAGTTGGCCGGTTTCAACGAAGCCCTTCGCATGCAGTCTGCAGAAACGATAGCAATGCTTAAGAATATTTTCGTTTTGCTTCCCAGCGTATCGCTGCTCATTGCAACCCTGACACTTCTTGCCTATCCCCTCAGCAAGAAACGATTTGAACTGCTTCAAAAGGCACTGACACTAAGAAGCAAAGGAGAGGACTACAGGGAGTAAAAGAGGGAGATCGATAAATGGATTTGATGGCCAATCCCAGCAATCGAAAAGAAGGAGCAATTTTAATTTCAGTAACAATGAAAAAAGGAGCAACGGTTCGGATCATATGTTTTTAAGCATGGGAAAATGGTATAAATAACAAAAGATCTTATCACTATCATTAGAGACGATTACCAAAGGTATGATTATTTTAAAAATGCCAACCAGATTATCTATACGGGAGAGTGATTTTACATGAAAAAGGTTATAGAAATAAGAGGCATGAGCTGCAGTCATTGTCAGGCAGCCGTTGAAAAAGCTTTAAACGGCATCGATGGAGTGGATGCTAAGGTAGACTTGAAAAAGAACCGTGCAATTGTGGACTTAAGCAAGGAAATTGATGATGAAACGTTAAAAACCGCCGTCGAAGAAGCCGGTTATGAAGTGAGCTCTATCTATATAAAGAAGGGACTGTTCAGCTGATAAAGAAGCAGCACGCTGAGAGTGCTGCTTTTTAAATTGGTATGAATATATGATGCTGGTTGCTGATGTACTCGTAGGTTAAACATTGAATAGAAAGTGCATAACATCTCCGTCCTTGACCTCATAATCCTTTCCTTCGGAACGGACCAGACCCTTTTCTTTTGCTGCCGTAAAGCTCCCGCACTCCACCAGCTTGTCATAAGCAATGGTTTCTGCCCGGATGAAACCTCTCTCAAAGTCTGAATGAATCTTTCCCGCAGCCTGAGGAGCTTTAGTGCCTCGGGTGATCGTCCATGCGCGCACTTCCTTTTCGCCTGCTGTGAGGAAAGAAATCAGGTTCAGCAGCTTGTAGGACGCTTTGACGAGCTTGTCCAGACCGGATTCTGAGATTCCCAAATCCTCCAGGAAGGCCGCTTTTTCCTCGTCGTCCAAATCAGCCATTTCCGCTTCCAGCTTTGCACAGAGGACCACGACTCCCGATCCTTCTTTTTCCGCATAGTCTCGAACTTGCCTGACGTAGTCGTTCTCAACCCCGTCTACCACCATGTCTTCCGAGACGTTTGCAACGTAGATGACGGGCTTGTAGGTTAACAGGTTAAGTGATTTTACAAATGCAAGGTCTTCTTTGTCAAATGAGATGGACCTGGCGGTAATGCCGCCTTCCAACGCTTCTTTGATACGCATCAGGATATTCAGCTCAGCCTGTAGCCCTTTGTCTCCTTTCAGGTCTTTCCTGGTTTTTTCGATTCTTCGCTCGAGGAACTCAAGGTCCGAGAAAATCAATTCCAGATTGATAGTTTCGATGTCGGAAAGAGGGGAGACTTTGCCGTCTACGTGCACCACATTCGGGTCATCGAAACAGCGGACCACATGAACGACGGCAGCAACTTCGCGAATATGCCCTAAAAATTTATTGCCCAATCCTTCACCTTGGGATGCGCC
>DGEG01000165.1 GCA_002385825.1 Firmicutes bacterium UBA3932
TTAAGCGGTCTTTACAATCGGTCAGAATTCATGAATTTGGCCGAAAGGGAGTTTGCTTGGGCCAAAATGAATAATGGGGAACTTTCGTTGTTGATTATGGATTTGGATAATTTTAAGACCATTAACGACACCTTTGGACATGCGGCAGGAGATGCAGTAATTCGTGAAATGGGGAGTATTATAAAAGCCAGTTTTCGAAAAACGGATATTGCCGGGCGATTAGGAGGAGAAGAGTTTGCTGTGCTTTTAAAGAACGCTTCTTTGATGGACGCGAAAAAAGTGGCGGAGCAATTTCGGGAGACTGTGGCCAGGAGAAAGGTGATTTACGAGCAGCAGCAAATAGTTTTTACGGTAAGCATTGGAGTGGCGGCATTCGATGGCAGCACCGATGATATCACCGACATCGAGGATGTTTTAAGAATGGCAGATAATGCATTGTACAAAGCAAAAGCAAAGGGCAGAAATTGTGTTGAAAACTATGGAATATTAGAAACAAATTGCGACCGATCCCCGGGAAACAATGGGTCGTTTCCCTTACTATCTTGAAAATAAATCTGGCAAATCGAGCTTATTACATCGGGTAAACCAGCTAATATCAAGGAGCTATATGAATGTGAGCTGTAAGATAAAATCAAAGAAAAGCCTGTAGGAAGCAAAGGAAACCGCCCCCTTGCTTCCTCGGGCTTCTAATAGCTCAAGTTAAAGTGTCATTTCTGTATATTTTATACCTTTCCAGTACAGCGGATTGTACACAACTGCACCTGGTGGGAGATTCACTCCTTTGAGGGCCCATTTTTTGTACTCTTCAAAACCGGTGCGGTCGACAATGTAGCCTATATGCTCCTTTCCGCCGGGAGCGTCTTTGTCTATGTATTTTGCCACATAGTCGTAGGTGTTTAGAATTATTTTTATTATGCTATCTTCATCTACCCATTTGATAAAATCCTCTCCCAGGCGGGGGTTGCGCTTTCCTGTACGGCCAAACAAGGTCAGCCTGTATCGTTTATCTGCACCTTCTCCGCGGGTCCAGGCACGGGTCGGACAGTTGAGGACGCACTCGCCGCAGCCTATACATTTTTCCTCATTACGGACTGGCCTTTCGTTTACCATTTCTATAGCCTGGACTGATTTTCTGCGGCAGTATTTTTCACAGGCACCGCAGGAAACGCAGCGGCTAGGATCATATACCGGCATTGTCATGCCCATAATTCCGAAGTCATGCATGCGGACCTTGGCGCAGTCATTGGGACAACCTGTGAGCGCAATTTTAAAATGTAGGTCATGGGGGAAAACCGCCTTTTCTATACGCTTTGCAAAAGCCGTGGTATCATAGCAGGCATAAGGGCAGACGCGGTTGCCTATACAGGCAACGATATTTCGTGTGCCCGAAGCAGAATACCCCTCGCCCCTCACGGGCTGGTTAATTTCCAGCATATCAATAATGGGTTGCAGCTCTTCGTTTATCTTCGGAATAAGTTCAAAAGGAATACCAGGTATTTCAAAACCCTGCCTTGATGTGATATGAACTGTCCCGTTGCCATATTTTCTAGCAATATCGGCTACTTTTTCAAGGATTTCTGCATTTAGATGCCCACCCGGAATCCGCACCCGGCTTGCGGTATATCCCCGGACTTTGGTAACGCGGAAGGCGTTCTTTTTTAAATTCTTTGTATTTATATCCATATTTATTCCGCTCCTTAGTCGATAAGATTTTTAGCCTTGGTGTAGTTAAATACGGGGCCATCAACACATACATAGACATCATTTATTTTACAATGGCCACACTTTCCAATGCCACAGCACATCCTTCTCTCAAGGGAAATCCAAATATTTTCTTCTTCAAAGCCCATTTTTAGAAGCTCTAATGTGGAAAACCGCATCATAGCAGGCGGGCCGACGACAATGGCAACGGCATTGCTTTCATCAGCAAATTTCAATTTACTTATATGTTCGGTTACAAAACCGATATGGCACTCAAAATCGGCTTCGCCGCAGTCAACGGTCAATATGACCTGGCTGGTTTTTTTCCAACGGGCTATATCTTCAAAAAAGAGTATATCGGAAGGAGACTTAAAACCCGCAATCACCTTGAGGTTCTTAACCTGATCGGGGTTAGAAGCAAAATAATCTATGACCCCACGGACAGGTGCAAGGCCTGTGCCGCCTGCAATCACAACAAGCTCTTTTCCCCGGTATTCGTCAAGGTCGAATCCATTGCCGTAAGGGCCTCTCAAAAATAGGCTGTCGCCTTCATAGTGTTCAAATATCTCGTTTGTTACCTTTCCAACACGGCGAATGGTTAGTTCTACGTATCCATCTCCATAACCGCATATTGAAATAGGCGCCTCGCCGAACTTCGGCACAGAAACTTCAAAGAACTGTCCGGGGTTTACGCTGCCTTCATAGGCCATGCGGAAGGTATATTCGATATCGGTGTGCTTTTGAACGGACAAAATTTTTGATAAAAAAGGCACATATTCGTTCAAGCTCATTGTTTACGGCCCTCCTTCGAAAGCTTACTCAGTTTGTTTACTGCGTGGGAAAAACTTATATACTCGGGGCAAACATCATCGCAGCGACCACATCCGACACACATTTGATAGCCGAAACGCTGTTTAAAGTCTACAACCTTATGGAGCACCTTAAAGCGCATCCGCTCACCGTATCTGTTGCGGTAGCTGCCACCGCCTGCTACATCTGTGAACTTGTCAACCATGCATGATGCCCAAACCCGGCGACGTTCGCCAACCCTGCCGTTATCTGTGTAAAAAATGTCCTGCATTGTAAAGCAGGTGCAGGTAGGACAGCTACAATTACAGCGGCCGCATGCAATGCAACGGCTATCGTATTCATCCCACATACTGCTTTTTATAACTGTGACAGTGTCAATAGTATTAGTATCGGGCAAAGAAACACGAGTGGGTGTTTTGTCAACATGCGATGGAACCACATCCAATATTTCTTCTGCATGGTTTTGAAATAGAGAGTTCCAGTCAGAAGCTTTGCAGTCAACGTAGTACTGGCCATCCCGGACATCTAGTGAAGCGTCGTATTCATTGATGATATTTGTTCCCATATCGACACAAAAACAATTTTCAAATGGAGAAGAACAGCCTAAAAGCACAAACTTGACATTATTCCTTAAGCGTTTATAGTAATAATCATCAGCGCCATTATTAAGATAAATTTCATCAAGGCGCTTTACCGCGTGTAAATCACAGCTGCGAAGAAAAATAATAGCTCCGGTATGTACAGGATCGGATTCCTTTATATTGTCCTCTGTGAAGAAAAACAGTGTTTCAGAAATAGGTATTAGCGCTTCTTTAAATGTATGACTGCTTTTTTCGCCTAGCTCTATTTCGTCTACTGTTTTTACTTCTGCATAACGAATGGAATCGGTATCAGAATGCTCGCCCTGATATGGAAAGCGATGCGGTGCATATAGCTTGTAATGACGGCTAAATTCGGCAAGGACTGCGTTTAATCCGTCTTTGCTTAGTCTGTATCCCATTAAAATACCTCCTTATGTCTGTCTCTTATACACATCT
>DGEG01000139.1 GCA_002385825.1 Firmicutes bacterium UBA3932
AGATGTGAGCCCCTTCGCAAAGAGGATCTGGACATCGCTGAGAGAATCGGTGATCGGAAGGTTATCGTCATGTTGAATAAGACGGATTTGGGAAAACAGGTCGGGGCGGATCAGCTTGCCGATTTATTGCCCCAGGCCAGGTTCATCGATGCGGCTGTCATAGAGGAAAAAGGAATTGATGAGCTGGAGGAAAGCATTGAGGAGCTGGTTTACGGCGGCCAGCTGACCCAGGAACACAGCGATATCATTACAAATACCAGGCATAAGGACCTTTTAATCAGGGCAAGAAAGGATCTTTCCGATGCGATAGCCATGGCATCTCAAATGGAAGCATTGGATTTTATTGAAGTGGATGTGCGACATGCCTGGGAAACACTGGGAGAGATTATCGGCGAAACCGTTGATGAAGATATAATCGATGCCGTATTCGAACGGTTTTGCCTGGGGAAATAGATGATTAATGCAGTGTTCGGAGCAGGGGGAGTGTGCTCCAGCGAGTACAAGCAAGTGCCAACCGGGCAGGACGGGCCGTCTGGATCGTACGGCACGCAGCGCGTAGCCATCGAGCGGGAGAACACTCCCCCTGCTCCGAACACAATAAATAATTGAGTTTAATTTGGAAAGTAGGAATTTACTATGGGCTATCTCATGGGTGAATATGACGTAATAGTGGTAGGAGCCGGTCATGCCGGCTGCGAAGCGGCTTTGGTTTGCGCCAGAATGGGAAAAAAGACATTGATTCTCTCCATGAATCTGGAAGCCATAGCCATGTTAGCGTGCAATCCCTCCATCGGAGGAAGCGGCAAGGGTCATCTGGTCCGGGAGATCGATGCGCTGGGAGGCCAGATGGGACTTGCCATAGACGAGGCATTTATACAGAGCAGAATGCTGAACACTTCCAAGGGCCCTGCCGTGCATTCCCTCCGAGCCCAGGCGGACAAAACTTTATATCATCAGGCTATGAAGCGGGCGCTGGAGCAACAGGAAGGATTGGATTTAAAGCAGGGAGAAGTGGTTGAGCTGATCATAGAAGATCAGAAAGTGAAGGGTGTTATGCTCAATACTGGAGCAGTCTACCTGTCTAAGGTAGTAATACTCGCCACGGGAACTTTTCTCGGAGGAAGGATTTTTATCGGGGAATACAATTTCACCAGCGGGCCCAACGGACTTGCTCCTTCGCTGAAGCTTGCCGAATACCTTAAAAAGCAAGGCTTTGCCATGCGCAGGTTCAAGACGGGGACACCGGCCAGGGTAAAGGGAAGTTCTTTGAATTACGATGCCATGATCGAACAGCCGGGAGATGAGGAAATAGTTCCTTTCTCTTTCATGAATGAAAAGCTGGAGCGGGAACAGGTATCCTGCTGGCTCACATATACCAACGAAGAGACCCACGAGATAATACGCAAGAACTTTGAACGGTCTGCGCTTTTCGGAGGGCAGATTGAAGGGGTAGGTCCCAGGTATTGCCCGTCTATTGAGGATAAAGTTAAACGATTTGCAGACAAGGAGAGGCACCAGCTGTTCATTGAGCCGGAAGGGCTTTATACGAAAGAGATGTATGTCCAGGGCATGTCTTCCAGCTTGCCCGAAGACGTCCAGGAGCTGTTTTACAAAACCATACCCGGACTTGAAAACGTGAAGATCGTCCGACCGGCTTACGCCATAGAGTACGATTGCATAGATCCTTTGGAGCTACAGATTAATTTGGAGCACCGGAAAGTGGAGAACTTGTTCTGCGCCGGCCAATTTAACGGGAGCTCCGGTTATGAAGAAGCAGCGGCTCAAGGGCTGATGGCGGGGATTAACGCGGTTTTGAAGCTTAACGGAAGAGAACCTTTTGTTCTGGACAGATCGGAAGCGTATATCGGAGTTCTGATCGACGATCTTATTACGAAGGGCACCAATGAGCCTTATAGGATCATGACTTCAAGGGCGGAATACAGGCTTGTGCTTCGCCAGGACAATGCGGAAGAACGTCTGACTGAAAAGGGATATCGAGTGGGAGCCGTGCCGAAGGAGCGGTATGAGGCTTACTTAAGCAGAAAAGAAGCTTTTGAAAGAGAATTGAAGCGCCTTAATAAGACGATAATAAATCCGGCAAAGGCCAATGAGTTTCTTGAGTCAATCGGAAGCTCCCCGGTTAAGAAAGGCATTTCTCTTGCTGAGCTTTTGCGCCGCCCCGAGATATCTTACGAGCTATTAGGGAAGGTGGATCCGGAGAGGGAGCCTCTTTCGAAGCATATCATTACTTCGGTGGAGGTTCATATCAAGTATGAGGGTTATCTCGCCAAGCAGGAACAACAGATTGAGCGTTTTCGAAAGTTGGAGAATCAGAAGCTGCCGGAGGATCTGGATTATATGTCTCTGGATGGACTTCGCATCGAAGCCAGGCAGAAGCTCAATCAGCATCGACCGCTGTCATTAGGACAAGCTTCGCGGATTTCCGGCGTTTCACCGGCAGATATAAATGTGTTAATGATTCATCTGGAGCGAATGCGCCGCCGCCCCAACAGTTGATGCAACATTAGAGGACGATTGTAAAATGAGCAAAAAATCAAGTTATGTGTGGATTATTGGGGCAATAACCTTAAAATTTCACACATAACTCAACCTTTTGCACAGAATGGACCGTTTTGCAGCTTTGGATCCACACAAAACTCCATTTTTTGCACAAACCTTTTGGAGAACATTATCTCAGCTTCGAAAACTCAATATCGTAATATAAAATCAAAGGAGAGAAAACATCGGCTATGGAAGTTCTGCGAAGAGCGATGAAAGCTTTGAATATTGATGATAGCCCCCAGCGGATGGATGCATTTTCAGCTTACAGAGATTTGGTCCTTGAATGGAATGAGAAAGTCAACCTGACGGCCATCAAGGATCCCCATGAGTTTGAAATAAAGCATTTTATCGATTCCCTTGCGGCGGCTGCCTATCCGGAATTTTTAAAGGCGAAGAAGATTATCGATATTGGCACCGGTGCGGGCTTTCCCGGGCTTCCTTTGGCTATTTGTTTTCCCGAAAAGGAATTTGTTTTAATGGATTCCCTCAATAAGAGGATTCGCATATTGAACGATATCATTAAAGATATAGGGGTTAGAAACGCCGTAGCCCTTCACGGACGGGCGGAGGATTTAGCGAAACAGAGCATTCACCGGGAGAAATACGATATTTGCATTTCGCGAGCGGTAGCAAATCTATCTGTACTGGCAGAGTACTGCCTTCCTTTTGTCAGGGTAGGCGGCTATTTCGCCGCGTATAAGTCGGAAGACATCGACAGCGAACTTGATGAAAGCAGGAAGGCTTTGAAGGTATTAGGAGGAAGGCATAAGGACACTTCCGGTATGCCTTTGGAAGATACGGGCTTGAACCATCAGATCCTTTGGATTGAAAAGATCGCGTCTACGCCTGCGAAATATCCGAGAAAAGCGGGAATGCCATCGAAAAACCCGATAAAATAGAGATTCTTGCTGTTATTTGTATTATGAAAAATCTGCACATTGGACATGCCTCCTGTAAAATGAAACAAAGGAGGTATTTTTATGTTGCTGAGAAGTAAAAGTGGGCCTATGGAAATACCCATTGATTCCATAGTAATAAGTCCGGATCAGCCGAGGAAAACCTTTTCAAATCAGGAATTGGAAGAGTTGAGCAATTCTATCCGGGAATTTGGAGTGATTCAGCCGGTGATCGTTAAAAAAATCGGGTCGCAGTACGTGTTGATTGCCGGCGAGCGAAGAGTTCGCGCGTCGCAGCTTGTCGGCCTGGAAAAGATCCCTGCCATTATTCGGGATGCCAACGAAAAGGACATGGCATTTATCGCCTTGATTGAGAACGTACAGAGGGAGAACTTGAGCTACATAGAAGAAGCTGCGGCATACAAGAAGCTTATGGATGAATACGGGCTGACTCAAAGTGAAATTGCCAAGCGCGTCGGAAAGCAGCAATCTACTATTTCCAATAAGATCCGCCTTTTGTCACTTCCTGAGGAAATACAGGTTGCGCTGACGGAAAATCAGCTGTCGGAACGCCATGCCAGAGCTCTTCTGCGTCTTCCGGACAGCAAGCAGCGAAAATTGATTTTGGATAGGATAATTGAACATTCGCTAAATGTGAGACAGAGCGAAAAACTCATCGACGATTTTCTTAAAAAGACTGAGGATGAGCGTCGCAAGGCCGAAAAACTCAGATTTATTAACTATAGGATCTATATCAATACTATAAAGAAAGCTTTTAACACAATACGGGAAGTGGAAAGCGGAGCCCAGTATTTTCAAGAGGATAAAGGGGATCACCTGGAGCTTCGCATCATTATTCCAAAAAAAGCCATATGATCGGACGGAGCGTTGTTTTCTATATTAATTTTATTGCATTGCTATCACTTGTTTTATCGATATTAATAGATTGTGTCTTGCCGGCTTTTCGCTTTCGGACAAATAGGCAGAGAATGTAGGTATTATTATTTACATAACAAAAACTGCTATTTATTCTATTTTATGTACTCGCTGTCTATGAAAATTTTTTTGTGGTTGGAGTTACTCTCCTGCCAGATGAAGCTATTGACGCAGGTTTAATCATTTTATTAATGGATGTTTCACGTGAAACATTCATTTTTTTGTATAAGGAAAACCACGC
>DGEG01000089.1 GCA_002385825.1 Firmicutes bacterium UBA3932
TCCAAGAAAATGTCCGCACCCCCACATGAGCAAAAAACTGAGTAATGTGTGGATTATTCAAGGAAAAATCTTGAGATTCCACACATTACTCAACATTTTGAACAGAAAAGACGGTTTTAAAGTTTTATATCCACACATAACTCCAAATTTTGCTCATAATTTTGATTTTGCATCTCTCAAAATAGCTAACACCAAAAACCTTGTAATTTTATTGCAGGATCTGGAGTAGGCGTTGAATCGCTTCATCCATATTTTCAATAGGGATTCGAGTGTAGTAGAACATCACCACAGAATAGCTGCCGTCAATTTCGAAATTGGAAACGGGTGCCAAGGTGAGCCCGGATTCGGCGACGGCGGCGCAGATCTCTTCTGTGGTTTTTCCTTTGTTGGCGATTTTAAGCAGCATATGCAGTCCGGAGCTGTTGTTTATAATTTCAACTACATCTTTGCCGTACCGGTTCAGCGCCGCCGTCGCCATCTGGATTTTCTGCGCGTTAAGCTTTCGCTGTCTGCGCAGGTTGGTCTGATAAAAGCCGCTGCTCATGTAAAGGGCCAGGGTAAGCTGCTCTGCTTTGGAACAGGTCTGGGTGTAGCCGCTTAATGATTCACGGAACAGCTTGAGCAAAGGCTTGGGAAGAACCATGTAGCTGATTTTGATGGATGGAAAGAGAGTCGAAGAAAAGGAACCCAGATAGACCACTCGTTCACCCGTGTCGAGGCCTTGAAGAGAAGGAACGGGTCGACTGTCATAGCGCAGTTCACTGTTGTAATCATCTTCTATTATGATACTTCTATTCCGGTACGCCCAGTCCAAAAGAGCATATCTTCTTCCCACGGGCATGATGGAGCCTGTAGGGAACTGATTGGAAGGGCTCACATAAACGGTAGTGGGTATGTTTGCCGGAAGCTTGTCTATTTGGATGCCGTCCCTGTCGATGGGAACCAGGGTCATTTTGAAATTCCTATCTTTGAAGATGTTTCGCACGGGCAGGTAGCCGGGATTCTCGAAGGAAGCATGATCAATGCCCATCCTCTGGAGAATAATGCAGAGGAGATTGATCAGTTGCTGGGTTCCCGCCGCGATGACCACCTGATCCCGATTGCACCGAACGCCTCTTGCCTGGTAAATATATCGGGAAATCTCGTCTCGCAGAGGCGCTTCCCCTTGGATATCTCCTTCCACGAGAAGCAGTGAAGAATAATCGGTCAGGATCTTGTTGCTGCACTTTTTCCATCTTGCAAAGTCAAAACATTCGGAATCCACATAGATCTGATTGTTTCGATAGATTTCCGGCAGAGAATAAGGCGACGCGGAGCGGGGGTCCAAGCCGGGAGAAACCGGAGTAAGCAGGTCTCTTTCGCTTCCGGGAGAAATCTCGCTCACAAAATATCCCGACCTGGGCCTGCTGCTGATGTAGCCTTCTACTAAGAGCTGGTTATATGCTAACTCCACGGTGGTAATGCTTATATTGAGAGATTTGGACAAAGACCTGAGGGATGGCAGCTTCTCGCCGGGAAGTATGTCCGAGCGTAAAATCGCGTCTCGTATATAGACAAAAAGCTGCTGGTAGAGAGGTGTGGCCGACTCCTCATGAAGTACCGGTGTCAAAGAAATCATGGCATCCTCCTTCGGTTTACACACAAGACTGTATATAATAAATAGTAATTAACTGTACCCTAAACATAGACAGATTCACTAAATTGATAGAAAAATCGGAAACTGTATATATAAAAATACTCTTAACTGGATATTTTAGTAACTACAGCTCAAGGGTATTATAATAATAAAAGTAATTAAAGTAAAGACTAAGGGCTAAAGCCAGGTGAATTCAAATGACTACAACTGAAAAGAATAACAAAATAATCATGACAGGAGTAATGATGGCCGTCATAGCGATAGCCACCATGATCATTGCCATTCCCGTTCCCTTTACCAACGGGTATATACATTTGGGCGACAGCATGATTTTCATGTCGGTGCTGATTTTAGGATGGCGTTACGGAGTCGTTGCGGCGGGAGTGGGTTCTGCCCTGGCGGATCTATTTCTGGGATACGTTCACTGGGCACCATGGACGCTTGTCATTAAGGGCGTTATGGCTCTTATGATGGGTTTTATGATAGAAAAAGCCATGAAAAACCGGAGGAACACCGTCGCTGCCATAGCAGCCATTACTGTGTTCTGGTTGGCTTTCCATCTTGCCGTCAATTGGATTATCCGCTACGAGGCAACGCACAACCCGGCTAATTTAATCGGTGACGAAATTGCGGATGTGTCCGCTTTGGGGGAATTTTTGAATTCGATGCAGAGCCAGCTTATGGTGGTGGCCCTGTTGATTCCTGTTTTCTTGATAGTTATCGCATTGGTCTTTAGAAAGAAAGAACGTTACAGAATTCCCATGTGGGAGATCTTGGGCATGACGCTGGCCGGACTTTGGATGGTTTTCGGATATTACATCGCCGGAGGCTTGCTGTACGGCAACTTTGCAGTTTCCGCCTTCAGCATTCCCATGAACGTGCTACAGTTCATCATAGGATTTTTGGTCGCATCGTTGATCACTGCGGCCCTGTCAAAAACTCCCGCTGCAAAGTTCTTCACCTTCCGCGTACGAAAATAAAAAGCCCCGGTTGATTTAATCACCGGGGTTTCCTGAAACTGTTCAAAGTTAAATATTGTGCCTTGGGCTTTAAAAGGTTTACAAGATCCCTTTATTAATTTGCTGTTATTCCTTATAAGAGTAAGGGCTATAAAATCCCCTCTTTTAACAAATAATTTGCAGCCCTGGTTTCTTCTTTGAAAATAAGGGGCACCGGCTTGGCAAGCAAACTGTCCCGCACATCCGGGTTGTTTTTCAGATAATCTGCTATGACCAAAGCCAGGGACTTCTGGTTAATTTTTTTAAGCAGGGAGAGCAGGAGTTCTTTTTCAAGGGAATGTCTTTTCACCTGTTCCTGGAAGCTTTGGACTTCGGCTTCCGTTTCCTTTTGATAAGAAAGCACTGTGGCCGACAGCTGCCGGCGGAAGGAATCCCTGGTATACAGGATTTGCGGATCTAATGCGAAAACGCGCGCGGCGGTTTCGGCGGATTTTAACGTTCTCTTATCCATCTCCCCCTTGGCAAAGGTATAATATTTACCGTCGAAAAATCCGAATGCTTTGAGGGTATCCAAATATCCAAGCCTGATATTTTTTGCGGAATTTTTCCCATCAAATTCCATGATATCGCCCAGATCCCATTTGCAATGGACAATAATCAGATTTTTCGCCTCCTCCAAGGGTTTCTTCTGCACGATGCCGGCCGTGGAAAGGTCCACCGCAACCACATGAGTGGCACCTCTTTTCAGCGCCATCCCCACGGGAAGGTTGTCCAAATATCCTCCGTCTACATACTTGGTGTTGTCGATATCCGCCGCCCTGAAAGCGGGAAAAAGGGAAGAGCTGGCCACTATATAGTCGATGAGCTTTCCTTTCGGAATGTCTTCTTTATAGAAATGACGGGGTACGAATCCGGGAAGCTCAACGGTGACGAGGCCAAATTCCGACTGGCTGTCTCTTACCTTGGTTTCGTCGATATAGCGGCTTAACAGATTTTTCAGAGGCGTGTTTTCTCTCCGCAATAACCTCTTGTCTACCACCATGTGTGTTTGAATTTCCTTCCATACCTTGCAGGCCAGTTCAAACTCGTCCTGGGCCACCAATGCTCCGTTGATGGCGCCTACGGATGTACCAGTGATAATATCGATCTTCACATCCATTTCCCGCAAGGCTTGCCAGACTCCGATTTCATAAGCGCCCCGCGCTCCGCCACCGCCTAAAACCAAAGCGGTTTTCATGTTTTCCGCCATAAATGCCTCCTGTAATTTTGAAATATTTCGTGAACCGATCCCTGGCTTTACTTTGATGTATATGTCATTGCTTGCCTGTTTGAGTATGTCATAATTTCATATCCAGTCACGCCTCTAGTCACGCCCATTGTGGCTGTTCGATTTGATTATATCCTTTGGGTGTAAATATGCAACAGAAGTAAATATGAAACAGATATAGATTTCAGGTCAGAAAAACCAATAAAACGTTTAATTCCCCAAAGCTTCCTGGGTATTATGCTTTCAACAAAGATAACTATAATTAAAAAAGATAACCATTTATATATTAAGGAGAATTCAGAGCGAAATAGCCAATTCATAGTACTGGCATTGAATATTGAACTTACATAGAGAAAATTTATTGAAAAAGTAAGGAGCAAAAATGATACATTAAAAACAGCAAGATGTGGAAACAAGAGTTGCGTCCGGGAATGAGCGGAGGAGCGGAGCATGGGTAGTAATAGATCGGGAAGCGAGCAATCGGGAAATGAAAAGAATAGAAATGAAAAGGTTACTTTATGGACCAGGCAGCCGGTGAGCAGTTTGGAACAGATAAAAAAAGATGGAGTTTACCGTACCAAAAAGCAATATATCGAAGAGTATTTTGAAGACATTGCTCCGTATTTTCTCAATCTGTACTCCTGGTTCACGGAGCAGGCATCAAAGATAGTCCCAAAGCCTGACGGCGTGGAATTCCCCGTGTGGTGTTCCATCAGCGAGGAATACATGCTCAGGCCCATTGAGGGCACCGTGGTATACGTATTGGAAGTCAAGGAAAACGAGATTGTGTATTTCGACAGTTTTAAATGGGACCTGGTCCTGAATCACCTTTATATTCCAAAGGACGAGGAGGACCTGAAACAATATCAAGAGGAATTGGAGCAAAAAGGCTTCAAAGATTCTTTCTCCTTCATCGAAGGCAAGTACGCAGCCGCCTACCCGTGGGAACGTAAGAGAGTTATGGACAGCTGGGTGCGAATTTTCGAAATTGATGAATGGCATCCCATGAAGGTCCAGGCGAACATATGGGAAATCAGGGAGGAGCAGATCCGGGAGGTCATTCCATATCAACCATAATAAATAATCCTTCGGGTCTTTTTATTATATAAACTCAGACCTTATGATTTTATTAATTGGTACAGCCCAATCAGGTTTTTGTATTTATACTTGAACAAACCGGCTCCATGGCATATAATAAAAGAACAAATGTTCGACAAAGGGTGGAGGCGGTCATGGAGCTTTACGAAAAGCTTAGAATCCTGGCAGACGGCGCAAAGTACGATGCTTCCTGTGCCACCAGCGGCGTAGAGCGAAAAAACGTAGGGCGGATTGGCAATGCTTCCTGCATGGGAATCTGCCATTCCTGGTCTGCTGACGGGCGGTGCATTTCTTTAATGAAAGTGTTGCTGACAAACCGCTGCGTCTACGACTGCGAATACTGCATCAACCGCAGAACAGCTGATATTGCCAGGGCTTCCTTCGAGCCGGAAGAGCTGGCCGGTCTCGTCATGGAGTTCTATCGCAGGAATTATATAGAAGGTCTTTTCTTGAGCTCGGCGGTGGAGGGTTCGCCGGACCGCACTGCGGAAAGGATGCTCCGCACCTTGATGCTGCTTAGAGAGGATTATGGATTCGCCGGGTATATTCATGCGAAGATCATACCTGGGGCTTCACCTGAACTGATACATGCCATCGGCATGGTGGCGGACCGCATCAGCGTCAACATCGAGTTCCCCACGGAAGAGGGCTTGAAAAAATTGGCGCCTCAGAAGAAACCGAAGGCCATATTTGGGCCCATGAAACAGATTACGGAAACTATTTCAGACAGAAAACAGCTAAGGGGGGCTGTTAGGAGTTATCCGGGCAGGCCGACGGGACGTAGTGCGGATCTTCAATATCAACAACCGGCAGAGGCAGAGAATTTTGGCCTACAGGCGACAGGAGCGGACGATTATAATTTGCAGCAATGGGATTTAGAAGGTTTTGTGCCTGCGCTGCGGACCAGATATAAAGAGAGGTTTGCTCCTGCGGGGCAGAGCACCCAGATGATAATCGGAGCGGCGGGAGAGTCTGATCGACAGATCATAAAGACCTCGGAAAGTCTTTATCGGATCTTTAAGATGAAGAGGGTCTATTATTCCGCCTATATACCCGTGGTCAATTCGTCAAAGCTTCCTTCGCTTATGACAGAGCCTCCGCTTATTCGAGAACACAGACTTTATCAAGCGGATTGGCTCATGCGCTTCTATGGATTTCAGGCAGATGAAATACTGGACGATGGGGATCCGTTTCTTGATTTAGAGCTGGATCCGAAAGTGGCTTGGGCGTTGAGGAATCTTGATCTTTTTCCGGTAGAAATCAATAAGGCATCAAAAGAAGAACTCCTCAGAGTTCCCGGCATCGGCACCGTTTCCGTAGGGCGTATTTTGCGCCAAAGGCGGGTGGCGGCAGTCAAATTTGATGACCTGAAAAAGATAGGAGTTGTATTAAAGCGGGCAAAATATTTTATTACCTGTTGCGGGCGCTATTATGGGGATTGCGAATTGGAGCCGGTCCGGCTGCGCAATTACCTGATAAACGGCGAGAGAAAGTCAAATAATCTATTGCCAATAGACGATGGGGTTCAGATTTCAATGTTCTATTAAACCTGTTCATTAAATTAGAGCAATAGAAAATAGAGTTTATTGCCAATAAACGATGTGTATCGGAACTCAATATTCTATTAAATAATGCTAATGGGCGATGGCGCACAGATTTCAATATTCAATTAAGACTATTGCTAAGAACAATAGAGATCGGATTTCGATACTCTATTAACTATTACCGATAGGCGACGGAACTCGGCTCTTGCTGTCTATTAAGTAATTGCACGATGGAGTGGGATTCAATTTAACTATTGCAATATATGATGGGATTCAAATTTCAATATTATATAAGACAAAAATTCGCCGGTTGCCAAAATGCACATCCGGCACGGTATGACGGAGACGATCATGGACTACCTCTATGATGGCAGCTTTGAAGGTTTTTTGTGCTGCGTGTACCTGCATTATTATGAAGAAAAAGCATCGGGAATTTACGTTCAGACCCGTTACCAGAACAAACTGTTTCAGCCTTATAAAATCGTAGATACGAATTATGAGAGAGCAGAAAGAGTATACGAAGCCATAGAATCGAAGATATCATCCCGGGCTCTGAAACGGGTCTATTATCTCTTGCTTTCCAACTATGAAGAAAAAGAAAACATCGCACTTAACTATCTCAGACTGGGCTTCCGGCTGGGGGCCAAAGTGGATTCCTATCACAGCCATCCCGCTGTCTATGAGGCTCAGCAGGTTGCGCGAAAGGTTGCAAACGAAGCCCATCGTCTGGCCGGCCTGGTACGCTTTTCCGTCCTCAGAGCCAGTTCGAAAGAGGGAGAAAGGGAGCTGTTGTATGCCAAGATTGAACCGGACCACGATGTATTGGAACTGCTGGGCGAGCATTTCTCCGATCGCTTCAAAGGCGATCCTTTTCTCATTCACGATGCCAAGAGAAGCAAAGCGCTTTACAGCGCAGCCGGGCAGTGGCGCATTGCACCTATAGATGAAAAAGCCCTTCCCGATTTGTCTGAAGAGGAAAAACTCTATCGCAGGATGTGGAAGACATATTTTGACACCGTTGCCATCGAAGAAAGGATCAACCCGGCCTGTCAGAAGAGATATATGCCGGTGCGATACTGGAAAAACCTGACAGAGATGCGGACCCCCGGCCCTTGTTCAGATAGATAAAATGTAATAGAATGATGTGAGTGAAAGGGTTGGAATGTGTGTGAGGGAATTTGAGGTGAAAGATATGTACGAAGAATTAAAAGAAATTATCGATAAGAGCAATCGAATAGTTTTCTTCGGCGGCGCAGGCGTTTCGACGGAAAGCGGAGTGCCGGACTTCCGGTCTGAAAACGGCTTGTATCAAGCCAGGCAAAACTACGGTCGCTCGCCGGAGGAGCTGCTCTCCTACAGTTTCTTTCTCAGCGATATGAACACCTTTTTTGACTACTATAAAAACAATCTCATCTACCGGGATGTGAAGCCGAATCGGGCTCATCTGGCTTTGGCCGAACTGGAGAAACGCGGGAAACTCTTAGCTGTAGTGACCCAGAATATAGACGGGCTTCATCAATTGGCAGGAAGTAAAACGGTTTGGGAACTGCACGGTTCCGTACAGCGCAATTACTGCATGAAGTGCGGCGCATTCTACGATCTTGATTACATCATGGATCCCGAAAACTGCAAGGACGCCGAGGGGAAGCAATCCTACATTCCGTATTGCAGGAAATGCGGAGGTGTGGTCAAACCGGATGTGGTTCTCTATGAGGAAGCTTTGGATCAGAAGGTGCTGAACAATGCAGTGGATGCCATTGCCCGGGCGGATACGCTAATCGTGGGAGGAACTTCACTGGTGGTTTATCCCGCTGCCGGATTGATTAATTATTTTCGCGGAGATGAGTTGGTACTGATCAACAAGTCGTCTACACCCTATGACAGGAAAGCCAGCCTGGTCATTCACGAGTCAATAGGCGATGTGCTGGGCACCTGAGTGCTCACCGAACACTAAATCGATAAAAGCAAAAAGCAACCTAAAAATTCTTTTACTAAAAAGCGGTTGCTTTTTTATTGAAAAAAATGGATAATAAAACCTTTAGTCTCACCGCTCACTTTATAATCATTATAATCAACTAATTGTTTAATGCTCTTTTGCTCAAAGCCAGTGCTTAAAATCAACTAAAAATCTTGTGAGCACTTTATTTTAGCAGATTTTATTTCCATATATTTCAAATATGTGCCTTATATGACTCGTGATCAGCTAATATTTGCCTGAATCTATTTTTTTAGTTGACTTTTTTAGTGAAAAATCAGCTAAAATTTTGGCCTTTTCAAAATTTTAGTTGATATCCCGCCGAAGGCCCATGGCAGACATCCATGATAGAGGCCATAGCAGAAATTCAGGGCAGCAGTCCATGGCAGAGCCTATGGCGAAGGCCCTAGCAGAAGTCCGTGACTGATGCCCGTAGCAGCAGAAAGCTCATAAAAATGTAATTCGTAATGCATATTTATAAACCGAATCGTCTTTAAGTGTTTTCGGAGTCGGGAGATTACTCTCCCGACCCCGAAAACTTATTTTAAGAAATTAATCTCCGACCGGATTTGTAAGGATCCCGATCTTCTCAATCTGGCATGTCACCCTATCGCCAGCCTTTAGGTACTTGGGCGGATTGAAACCCATGCCCACGCCGGCAGGGGTTCCGGTAAGAATTATATCGCCCGGGCGCAATTCGTAACCCCGGGACAGGTCGCTGATAATCGTTGGAATGTCGAAAATCAAATCTCGGGTGTTTCCATGCTGCCTTAACTCTCCGTTCACATAACATTTGAGGTCAAGACACAGTGGGAAAGGCAGTGCGCTCCTGTGCACTATCCATGGACCTATAGGGCAATGGGTGGTGAGACTCTTTCCTTTATACCACTGAGTGTGATCATGTTGCAGATCCCTGGCGGAGACATCGTTTGCTATGGTATAACCGAAAATATAATCCTCAGCATTTTCCTTGGAAATGTTCATCCCCTTCTTGCCGATTACGATCGCCAACTCTACTTCGTAATCCACCTTGGAGGTGACATGGCTGTGGAGAAGAATAGTCTCTTCCGTGCCTATGACTGTATGATCGGGTTTGGTAAAGTAAATGGGATGCTCGGGAAGCTTATCGGAAAAGATTTGTCCTTTCAACTCTTCCGCATGGGCCTTGTAGTTTTTGCCCAAGCACACGATATTTCTTGCAGGAGCCGGTATGGGAGCCAGAAGCTTTACCTCTTCAAGCGGAATAGCATACTCGGGGCGCTGTCCAAAAAAGAAAGCGATTTTGTCTGTCCATTTCTCATCATAGCAACGAATAAAATCGATCATCGAAGAGGGAGCTTCTTCCCTGGCCAACTCTTGTTCGAAAAAATGCTTTAACAAAAAAACTCTGGCACCCACGCCGTCGATGCAGCAGAGCTGCTCCTTGTCATCATGGAATATGGTTGCATAAATCATAGTTTGCTATAATCCTTTCTTTCCTGTGCTTTTATGTCTTCCGGTTGGAGTATTTTCAGCCGAAAAGTTTTACTTGCATATCGAGCGTTTTCAGCCGAAAGTACATGCCTGCATATCGAACATTTTTTACCGAAAATGTTCTTGCTTATATACACGCTTGCATATTAATATACATTCTTTCGATAGGGTACTTCAACCTTATTTTCTTCCGATTATCCTGAATCGTTTACTCCGAATTGCGGTATTGCTTTAAAAACTCATCCACATCCACATGATGGAGTACTCCTACCACATCCTCAACAGGCAGGGCAAAGGACAGGCCCCTGCCGGGTGTAGACAAACCGGCTTCGTCAACGATGGCGTGCATGATTTGCCTGGTGAGCTTATGCTTCACCAAATTCAGGACCACTTCTTTCTCTGGTTGTATGGTGATTCCGAAAAATTTCTCCACCTCATGAATACCCGTACCCCTGGCGTAAAAGATGGTGCCTCCTTGGGCCCCGGCTTTCTTGGCCGCCTCAACAACCACATCCGCATATCCCCGGTTGACTACGGTTATTATCAAATCATACTCTCTCTCTGGGTTCATCTCTATCGCTCCTCTCTTCATATCCACAAACATAGCGAAGCGCTTTCGGTCCGCTTATCCCGGCTAGGGGAACTGTAAAAGCAATTCCGGTGTTGGGTCTCTCCAGGTCCATAACCTCTTTGATCTTTGTAAGAATGTCACGTATTTTGTCCTCGTCTGCAACGCTCAGCACCATGTCCTTTTCCGTGTCCGTCAAGCCCAGATAATCCATTATTTCCAGGCCGGCAGCGCCATGGGCAGGGGCTATCATATTAAAGGTAATTCCGTGATCTCGATAGAAGGCAACCATCTCTTCGCCGTCGTCCTTGTTGAGAATGGTGATGAGCAGCTTCATTTTCTTAGGAACCGGGCATGTACTGTGTTCCATGATAAACCTCCATTCGGCCGTTAATTACGGCCATATTTT
>DGEG01000172.1:0-303 GCA_002385825.1 Firmicutes bacterium UBA3932
CGCGGAATGGCAGATGGTCTGGTATGCCTCCGTAATCTCCTTGAAAGCCGGGATTAATTCCGGAGGCAGGAACGCTCCGCCATACCTGCCGAAATAGCCTTCCTCATTGGGATACTCCTTGAAGTACGTGTTGAAGTCCACATCATAGTTCTTTTTCATTTCCTTTTACCTCTTCCTTTCTTTCTGTTTTTAGGAGAAATAACGAAAGGGTCTCTGCAAGAAGTGGAAGCGGTAATAAAAAAACACCTGCCCTGATTATTACAAGGACAAGTGTCAACTTGCGGTGCCACCTTGTTTGATATG
>DGEG01000172.1:443-2762 GCA_002385825.1 Firmicutes bacterium UBA3932
TTCTCAGTTTTACTTCCCCTTCATCGGTTTGAGTGAGATAATAACATCGACTTTCCGTTTTGTCAACTACTTTTTTTGAGGATGCCGCTTCAAAGTAGTTGTAAATGAGAATTCCCGCGATAATCATGGAACTTCCGATATATTGCATGAGCACGGACACCTCATCGAATAAGAGATATGCAATTATGGTCGAATAAATCACTTCCGTCGTCTCGCTGGTCGACACGTACAGCTGAGAAATGTAGCGCAGCGACCAGTTGAACAGACCATGAGCACCGATCTGGCATACGATGGCAAGCATCAGCACCCAGAGGTAGCTTTCCGGCTCGTAACCGGTGAAATTCGTGCCGCTCAGAATCATACCCAGGCCGAAACATGCCCAGCAGCAGCTGAAAACAACGGTAATGTACGCGGCAATGTGCAATCCGCTGGCAGACGCACAAAGATCGCCGATAGCGACCCCGTAAAGCAGGCAAACAAAACTACAATTTTTACATTACGCCGAAAGAAATTCATATCAGCTCTCTTTCATCATTAACATGGTCTGAGTAATTATTATGAGAAAAAAATATGCAAGTCAAGGAGGCGGAAAAATGAAGAGATTTTTACCTTTACTCTTGGTTTTTGTACTGCTCGCCACAGTGTTTACAGGCTGTGGAGGCGGCGGAGCAGCTGAAGAAGAAACCGAACCGCTCAAAGTGGGTGCCATCTATCCGTTAAGCGGAGCGAACGCACTCTTGGGTAACCAGTGTCTTACAATGTCACTTCCCAAAGCTGTCAAAGCTTGTTTATTTAAAAGTATAAGCTTGGACTTATTACCTATAAATATCTTGTCCATTACCTTTATAATACTTTCCAATTCTACAACGCCCGTTACGCTGACTACAGCCCCAAGGATCACCATGTTGGCCACTTTATCGTTATGTAAACCGGCTGCAATCTCATTGGCATCGATGAAATATACATCAATATCATCTCTTCCGGGCTTTTCCTTTATCAGGGAGCGGTTAACGAATAAGTTGCCTCCCGGCGCAACCATATCTTCAAACTTAACTAAGGAAGGCAAGTTCATGGCAACCACGGAAGTCGCTTCCGATACGATGGGGGAGTTTATTTTCTTGTCCGATACGATTACGGTACAATTGGCTGTCCCTCCTCTCATCTCCGGTCCGTAGGATGGCATCCATGTCACTTCTTTTCCCTCCAACATCCCGGCATATGCAATCATCTGACCGATCAGCATGACTCCCTGACCTCCAAATCCGGCAATAATCAATTTGTGCGTAGCCACTTATTCCACCTCCTTGGGAGTCTTCAGATTCCCCAGGGGGTAGTAGGGAATCATGTTCTCCTTGAGCCATTCCAGGGATTTTACCGGATTGTATCCCCAATTGGTGGGACAAGTGGATAAAATCTCTACAAAACTGAACCCCAACCCTTTTTGCTGGACTAAAAATGCCTTTTTTATGGCTCTCTTGGCTTTTCTCACGTTGGCCGGAGTGTCCAAAGCAACTCTCTCTACAAATACAGCGCCGTCAATTGTCGCAAGAAGTTCCGCCATTCGGATAGGCATCCCTGAAAGTTCTTTTTTTCTGCCTTCTATTGATGTAGTTGTTTTTTGTCCCACCAGGCTTGTCGGCGCCATCTGCCCGCCGGTCATGCCGTAGATTGCATTATTAATAAATATCGTTGTGAATTTCTCTCCGCGGTGCGCAGCCTGAACGATTTCTCCCGTTCCGATGGAAGCCAGGTCGCCGTCTCCCTGGTACGTAAAGATGATTTTGTCGGGCTGCACCCTTCGAATTCCGGTGGCTATGGCCGGAGCTCTTCCGTGAGCGGATTCACACATATCCACATTCATGTAGCGATGGGCCAGAATGCTGCAGCCGATGGGCGCGACACCTATAGCCTTTCCAAGCAAGCCCTCTTCGTCCAAGGCTTCCATAACCAATCGGTGGGCAATCCCATGTGTGCAACCGGGACAATAGGTTGTTTCTTCGGGAAGAATTCCCTTTGTGAGCTCAAAAACCGTTTTCATCATTCCACCCCCAGTACCTTTTTCGCATCCGCCGCAATCTCCTGCGGAGTGAGTAACATTCCGCCCACCCTGCTGCATAAACTTACAGGAAATCTTCCGCAGCAACCGATTTTCACGTCATCTATCATTTGTCCTCTGCTGAGTTCGACGGAGATGACCGCTTTTGTACTAGAAGGTATTTTGTCAAAAGCTTCATAAGGATATGGCCATAAACTGATGGGCCGTATCATGCCCGCATTTATGCCCGCTTCCGCAAGCAAATCAATTGCCTCTTCCGTAAT
>DGEG01000172.1:2858-9288 GCA_002385825.1 Firmicutes bacterium UBA3932
TATCCAGTTCGAGAATCCGAGCCTCCAACTCTTCGGCCACCAAATACAAAGATCGAATCACATTGTGCGGTCTGGCTTCATTTGTTCCTGTTAATGCCCAGGGCTTAGCCTTTGGAATATCTTCCTGTTTTATAGCGGGGACAGGTTCCGGCAATATGACGGGCTCCATCATCTGCCCCAGCATGCCGTCGGCCAAAATCATGACCGGATTTCTATATTCTTCGGCTATTTTAAACGCCTTTGGCATCATATCTACCGCTTCTTGTATAGAGGACGGCGCATAGACGAAAAGATGATAATCTCCGTTGCCCCCTCCTCTGGTGGCTTGATAATAATCTGCCTGCCCCGGTTGGATGGTTCCTACACCCGGTCCGCCTCTAGATACGTTTAAGATGACCAAAGGGATTTCTGTCGAACAGATAAAGGAAAACCCTTCCTGCATTAATGCAATGCCCGGCGAAGAGGAAGAGATAAATACTTTTCCACCCGCCGCCCCGGCGCCGTAAGCCATATTAATTGCTGCAACCTCGCTCTCTGCCTGGACAAAAGAGCCTCCGACCTTTTCTAATTCTCTTGACATGTACTCTGTGATTTCATTTTGAGGGGTTATGGGATAGCCGAAATAGTATCTGCATCCGCTCCGAATAGCAGCTTCCGCAAATGCTTCGTTTCCTTTCATTAAAACCTTTTCACTCATCAGCTTCGTCTCCTTCCTCCCTCATAAATACACTTATTGCTCCGTCCGGACACATAATCGCGCAGTTTGCGCATCCGATGCATTTGTCAGCTTCCAGAACACAAGCCGGCCGGAAGCCTTTGGAATTTATCTTCGTCTCGTGAAGAGCAATAATTTTCACAGGGCAAACGGAGACACAAAGCTCGCAGCCTTTGCACCTCTCTTCATCAAATTTCACCAGACCTTTTGCCATTATGATTAACTTCCCTTCGTAATTTTTAAAATCTTACCGCTGCAAAACGGGGTAAAATCTATCGGTTCATCCAGTTCTCTCTCATAAACAATTTGATCGGAAATATGTTAAAGTCTATTAAATCTCTTGTTTTATCCGTCAATTCCTCCACTAACCGTTCCACACAACAATTGTACTTTACGGGAATACCTGATGCCTGGGATACGCTTCTGGCTAATTCATAACCCTTCAATATATCTTCAGCCACCGTCTCATGAATCAAGTGCGTGTTATTTACAATCCCGGATACTTTCAGCGAGGTTTCCTTTTCAATTCGCGTAATATGGAATAGCGCTTTGTCAACCGTTGAAGTATCCGGTCTGTTTGCGTTGATCACGCAAAACATCTCGCTCTGCTCTTCAGTGAAATACTTGTCAAATTGCGCCAGTATTCTGGCCCCGGAATCATCTCCTCCCGCATCTACAATGGTGTTGCATTCCGGATCCTCTAAAGGCGCCCTGATTCTTGCGGTTATTGCGGGAAGATCGGCGGTGATGTCGTATCCAAAGGTATTGCTGTACACCGATACGCCTTTTTCCTCCAGCATGGCCTGACGCTCCCGGCTTCTGAAATATGTATTTGCAATATCCAGATCCACAAGGGCCGTCTTCTTGCCCAGCTCTGCCATTTTAACGGCGTAGTTGACGGCGAATTCCGTTTTCCCGCTTCCGTAGTGTCCCACGATGATTCGAATTCTCTTGTCTTTCAATTCCATAGGAATTTCTCCCTGGCCCGTTCTATGCATCTATATATCCTCGTTGAGGAAATACATAGAGGTCAGGACATAAATTTTTGTTGTTTCAATCAGTTGGGAAATTTCCACGTATTCGTCCACATGATGGGGAATATAAGTATCTCCTGCGCCGATTACGATGGTGGGAATTCCCTCCAGATGGAGGAAGGTTCCGTCCGTAGCCCCGGGAACACCCTGCCAAACCGGTTCTTCCTTCGTTACCTCTTTCACGGCTCTATAAACGCATTTCGTAATCGTAGCGTCCTTCGGCGTCTCAGTCCAAGGCCTTTCCTCGATAATCTCCAGGGTTGCTTTGAAATCCGGGTCTTCTTTGGCCAGCTTATCGTAGATATCCAGAATTTGCTGCTTAAGAGTTTGGTGATCCTGTCCCGGAACGGTTCTTATGTCTAAAGTCATATACGCTTCACCGGGGACTACATTGATCTGGGCTTCTCCCTCAGCCGGAGACGCGATAACAGTGGGCGTAATGCTGGGCCACTTTAAATATTCGTGGCAGCCCAGCCGTTCCTTCTCGCTCTGTTCCAATTTCTCCAGCTCACAGATAATCTTCGCAAGCCTCCAGTTTGGGTTGATTCCGGTCAGAGGCATAGCCCCGTGGCTTTGCTTTCCGTATACCCTCACAACCGCTCGCATTGCTCCCTTCTGGAAGATGCAGATATGGTTTTCCTCCGGTTCGCAGATTACTGCCGCATCTACATTTTTTGCCCAGCCTTTTTTGATAAAATCCTTGATGCCGATCATCATTCCCTCTTCATCGCAGGGAATGCACAGAAGAATGTTTCCTTTAAAGGCCTCTCCCGAATCCTTTACCGCTTTTGCGGCAAAGATAGCGGCTGCCACGTTTCCCTTAGTATCGCAGGCGCCTCTTCCGTAAAGCCTGTCTCCTACGATCTCGGCTCCAAAAGGATCATACTTCCATTTCGCGGGATCTCCGGCGGTTACTACGTCGGTATGACCTTCAAAGAGAATGGTCTTTCCGGGCTGGCTTCCTCTCAGAAAGGCAATGATGTTAGGTCTGCCGGGAACCACTTCCTCCACGTGAACCTCGAAGCCTTCTTTTATTAGGAAGTCAGAAATGAAGGCCACTACTCTGGATTCATTTGCTCCTTCTTTATTCGGATCGAATACGCTGTTAATCCTCACAATATCCTGGGTGAATTTTATGAGTTCGTCTGCTTTTATTGCATTTATTACATTTGCATAGTCTTGCATCTTACATCCTCCTTTCTACTTCAGAATCGAAATCGATACCTCACTGCTTTTCAATGAACTTAATAAGATTTGTAAGAGTCTTGTTAACAGGCGTTGCAATGTTAACCTTTTTTCCTTCCCTTACAACAGCGCCGTTTATCATATCGATTTCCGTCTTTTTATGATTCAGAACATCCTGAAGCATGGAGGATTTGTTTGTTGCTGTGGCTTTACAAACGTCCTTCGTATGAGCCACGGGATCGGGAAAACCCAATTTGATTCCCTGGGCCAATGCAACCTCTTTTCCCTCTGACACGGCATCTTCCAGCAACTCTACAATTTCAGGATGCTCTAACAACTCGCCATTCAATAGTTTGGTGATCCCCGTAAGCGCGTTGATCCCCACGTTCACCAGCAGCTTATCCCATACAAGCCCGTAGACGTTATCCGATAGCTCCGTTTCCATACCCGCTTCTCTGAACGTCTGAGCAATCTGTTGGATTCTCTGAGTCATAGCGCCGTTAAGTTCCCCGATGATGGTCTTTCCGCTGCCGGCATGCCTTATCCTTCCGGGCCCCAGCATGGTAGCCCCGTGGGCGGTAGTTCCGGCAATCACGTTGCTTTCTCCCACCACTTCTTTTATCAATTCAATGTTCCCCAAACCATTCTGCAGTGTAAGAGCGATGGTTTCCGGTCCAAAAACAGCTTTGTTACTCTGTACGGCGGAACTTGTGAGGGTGGATTTTACAAAAATAACAGCCAGATCACAAGTTCCCGCATCTTCCGCAACAGTACTCGCCTTCACATTTCTATAGGTTATGAAATCGCCTTGCTCCTCCATCAAAATACCGTTGGCATTAATCGCATCCACATGCTCCTTCCAGACATCCAGAAGGTAAATTTCAATGCCGGGTACCGTGGAAAGCTTTGCGCCGTAAAGGCACCCCATAGCGCCTGCTCCGATAATGGCAATTTTCATTTTTGCCTCCTTATATCCCACAGGATGAAACGGTTAATATAATTTCGGGATATCAACTTCTTTGTTGAAGCTGTATTCCGGCGTTGGGAACAGACCCTCTACTGTTTCCTTGTGGAACTCGTTGAGCGCATCTACCATCACCTTGCGCAACTGCGCATACTGCTTTACGAACTTAGGTTTGAAATCCCCGTACATGCCCAGCATATCCTGTGTGACCAATACCTGGCAATCCACATGGGGGCCGGCGCCGATTCCCAGGATAGGAACACTGACCGCTTCCGTAACCGCTTTGGCTACTACCGAGGGCACGCACTCCAGTACAATTGCGAAGCATCCGGCTTTTTCAAGCTCAACGGCATCGTTGATAAGCTTTCTTGCGCTTTCTGGTGTTCCCCCCTGTACCTTAAAGCCGCCTAATGCCGATGAAGTCTGAGGCGTTAATCCTATATGACCCATTACATTAATACCGGCGTTTACAATGGCTTTTATTCTTGACAGCATCTCCACGCCGCCTTCAAGCTTGATGCAATCACAGTTTGTTTCTTTGATCAATCTGTTGGCGTTTCTGACAGCTTCTTCGTCGCTTACATTGTAGGAACCGAAGGGCATATCTCCCACAATCCAGGTATCCGGAGCTCCCTTAACGACGGGCTTGATATGGTGTATCATATCTTCCATGGTTACGGACTCGGTGCCCTTGTATCCCAGCATGATCATCCCCAGCGAATCCCCTACCAGAATGATTTCCACATCGCTGTCGTTTATGATGGATGCCATTGTGTAGTCATATGCCGTTACAAAACTAAACTTTCTGCCTTCCTCTTTAAATTTTTTAAAATCGTTGATGGTCATTTTTTTCTTTCCGCTCATTTCCTTTTCCTCCTTCATAAAACGTAATCTGTATTGATTTATCGGTTAAATTTACAGGCTATATCCCATTTGCCGAGATATTTTTGATGCAGTGCCCAAAATATAGTCGGCGTAAATTTTTTGATGTTTGCTTTCGACACGATATTTCGGGCAGGATACGCTGACGGCTGCGATGGGATTTCCATGATAGTCAAAAATAGGGGCTCCGAAACAGATCAATCCGATGACATATTCTTCATCGTCTATGGAGTATCCTCTTTCTCTTATTTCCAGCAGAGAAGTTCTGAGAGTATCTTTGTCCACGATGGAATGTTCCGTAAACCTCTCAAAAATAGTGTTATTTATCAGCTCCTCTACTTCCTCTTCAGGCATAAACGATAAATATGCCTTTCCGAGTCCGGTGCAATGCATGGGTATGCTGATTCCGATATCCAGTCCAACTTTAATGGTTGATTTGCTTTCAATCTTGTCGATATAGACGATCCGATCGCCCGCTTTTATACCGAGATTGACGGTTTCACCGGTGAGCTTAGCCAGTTCCTCTAAATAAGGTCTTGCAATTCTCTTTATTCCTGTTTTCTCCGTGACCCGGTTGCCCATAGCCAGCAATTTGAAACTATTAGAGTACCTTTTCGTATCCTTATTCTGATTCACATAACCGGCATATTTAAGAGTGTTTACTAAACGGTGAACCGTTGCTTTATCCATAGATAATCGACTGCTTAGCTCTCCTATGCTTAACTCTCCCGCCGAATCCAGCTCCTCCAGTATTGAAAATGCTTTTAAAACCGATTTCACATAGTTTGCAGTATCCACTGTGTCCGGAATTGACAATGCGGTCTCCTCCAATCAACGAAAACCCAAAGAGAAATAACTTCTGTAATCTTCTGTAATATCAAGCTTTTTTATAGGAATACCAATAAGCAATTCCCACAAATAAGCCGCCTCCGACAATATTCCCCAGCGTTACAGGGATTAAGTTGTTTATAAAAAACCCGCTCCAGGTAAGATTAGACAACATTTCCTGAGAAAGGCCGGCAAGCTCTGCAAGCTCTAAAAATGCAGGATTAGAGCGAGCCATGATTCCCGCCGGTATGTAATACATGTTCGCTACGCTGTGCTCAAATCCAGAGGTAATGAACAGCCAAATGGGGAAAAAGATTGCGAAGATCTTTCCCACCATAGATTCTGCGCCATAGGAAAGCCACACGGCCAAACATACCAACCAGTTGCACATGATTCCCAGATAGAAAGCCGGAAGAAAAGCAAGGTTTACTTTACCTGCCGCGATCTTAACGGTCACAGCGCCAAGCAAATCGGCGCCGCTGGAAAAAAGTCCGGAATGCGCCATCATATAAGCGATAAAAAGGGAGCCGATTAAATTTCCCACATAGACGATGGCCCAATTCCGAAGCATCCGGACAGTCTTAACTTTTCTGTCGCATACCGCGGCAAGAATCAATGTGTTTCCTGTGAACAATTCTCCGCCCGCCAGAACCACCAGCATAAGTCCCGTTCCGAAGACAGCCCCTGCTAAAACCCGTCCCAATCCGTAAGTGGAGTATTCCGCAAGGAGATTAAAGGCTGCCATATTTGAGCCTTCCGCCGCAAAAGCTATAAAGGCGCCCGCCAGAAAGCTGAGTATTAAGCTGTCTCTTATACACATCT
>DGEG01000019.1 GCA_002385825.1 Firmicutes bacterium UBA3932
AAGAAGAATTATACCTTGCCTGGATGTTTGCAACGGCAAGGTGGTGAAAGGGATAAATTTCATAGGGTTTCGGGAAATAGGGGATCCTGTGGAATATGCAATCGAATACGAGAAGCAGGGAGCGGATGAAATCGTATTCCTGGATATTACGGCTACGAATGAAGGAAGGAGAACAATGATCGATCTTGTAAGAGAGACGGCAAAGAATCTGACTATACCTTTTATTGTAGGCGGCGGAGTCCGGGATGTGGAGGATATGAGAAGGCTGTTTGAGGCAGGCGCAAGCAAGGTCTCCCTCAATACGGCTGCCGTAAAACGACCGGAACTGCTTCGGGAAGCGGCTTCAAAGTTTGGAAAAGAGCGCCTGATTTTAGCTGTGGACGGTAAAAGGGTGGGAAAAGATCGATATAATGTCATCATCAATGGTGGGAAAAAGGATACAGGCAAGGATTTGTTAAGCTGGGTAAAGCAAGCGGAAGAGCTTGGGGCCGGTGAGATCCTTCTTACTTCAATTGACGCAGACGGAGCAAAACGGGGTTTTGATCTGCCCATGCTGAATGCGGTTTGTGATGCGGTAGAGATTCCTGTCATTGCATCGGGAGGCTGCGGAACAGTCGGTCACTTTGTGAAAGTATTCCTTGAAACGGGTTGCGATGCTGCTCTTGCCGCTTCAATCTTCCATTATGGGGATCTGACCGTAAGCGCCGTTAAAAGGGTGCTAAAAGACAGCGGCATATCCGTGCACATAAAAGGAGGAGCATGCGCATAATGGACCTTTCAATCTATTTCGAGAAGAGTGAATTGATCCCCGCCATAATACAAGATGCCGCATCTGATGAGGTGTTAATGTTGGCATATATGAATGAAGAGAGTTTAAGGCGCACTATCGACAGCGGCTTTACCTGGTTCTACAGCAGGTCACGGGGCGAATTGTGGAACAAAGGCGCCACTTCCGGACATTATCAAAGGGTTCTTTCCATAACGCCTGACTGCGACAACGATGCGCTTTTAGTGAGAGTGGAACAGGCTGGAGCCGCATGCCATACAGGCAACCGAACTTGTTTCTTCAGGAAAGGAGAGCTGTTGGATAATGAATCAAGCAATTAACGACCTGTATAATGTAATTGTTAACAGAAAGGAAGCGCCTTCAGAGAATTCCTATACTCGCTATTTATTTGATCAGGGACTGGATAAGATCCTGAAAAAATGCGGGGAAGAATGCAGCGAAGTCATCATCGCCGCCAAGGGCGGCGACAGGGAGGGCTTAAAACAGGAGATTTGCGATCTGCTTTACCATTTATTGGTCCTCATGGTGGAGCAGAGTATTTCCCTTTCCGAAATTGATAAGATTTTGGAAGAAAGAAGCCTGAAAATCGGAAATTTAAAAGAACCTTATAAGAGCGATCCTAACAGCTAAGATACAGAAATGGCACATTGACGATCCCGCCGGCATACATTGTTATACGAGCGGGTTTTTTTATTTGTCAGGGTGATGCGGATGAGACGCAGACGCAACAGGGAAAAGCGAATAACGAAGATCCTTGGCGTCGCACTCGGGCTCTCCGGGGTCATTTTAATCATACATACGGTGCCGCTTTATGTTTGGTATGCCGCTTTAGGCGCTTCCGTATTGTTGCTGATTATTTTGCTCTATATTTCATGATCCGAAGGGTGTGTTAGTCCGTGGAGAAGAAGAAAAAAGGCAAATGCAAAAAAGGCGAAGTAGAGTTGCTGGGCCTTGTATTGCTTATCATCGGAGCTGTGACCATATGCGCGTTTTTGCTCCCTTCAAAAGTTTGGCTCATCATGTTGGGTGGCATCATGATCTTCTGCGGGTATAAGCTCTTTACTGCGTGAGGGTTTTATAGACATACGCAAAACCCCCGGCGAACCGGGGGCGAGTATGATCTACATCATGAATTCAAATCTTAAATTGCTCTGACTACTTTGCCGGAGCGGATGCATCTTGTGCATACTTTTTTTCTGAGTACCGTGCCATTTTCTTCCTTGACCCTGATAGTCTGGATGTTGGCGTTCCATCTTCTCTTTGTATGTCTGTTGGAGTGACTGACGTTGCAGCCGGTTGAAGGGCCTTTACCACAGACTTCGCATTTTCTTGCCATCTATTCCCACCTCCCTTGACTGGGTATTAAATCTTCGTGTTTATATAATGTAGTTTTGCAATTATTGCTTGCTTCATGTCGAACAAAGGACATTATAGCACAGGAAAATTGTTCTGTAAAACATTTTTTTTATTTTTAGTAAAACTAACCATATTGCATATTAGAGTATATAAGATTATTAAGGCAAAAAGCAATTCCAAAAATTTATACGATGTGCTACTATTACCGTAACAGCGGTAGTTTGAATGCATTAAACATATAAACGGAGGATTAAGAGTGGCTTTATATTTACATGAGACGGAAGCCGGCACGATCAAAATTCAAAGAGCTGTCATAGGCAGGATCGTAATAGAGGCGGTACGAAAGTTTCAAGGGCGGGTCTTAATCACAAGCCGTAAAGGAAAACCGGTGCGAATAAAGTACAAGAACGGGATCCCTGATGCCGCTGACCATTTTGATATCAGTATGGGCGAAAAAGGGATAGATATCAGGGTATACATTGCAATTCGCTTTG
Organism: Firmicutes bacterium UBA3932; assembly: GCA_002385825.1. Lineage (GTDB taxonomy): Bacteria > Bacillota > Clostridia > Peptostreptococcales > Anaerovoracaceae > UBA1426. The sequence goes on from DGEG01000019.1 coordinate 2,638, forward strand.
GAACGAGCATCGGAACGGTAACGGAACAGCTTATAAGCGACATTAAAGCGGATATAGAAAAGCTGGCGAGCATAGCTGTTAACAGCATTGCAATTAACGTTACCGGCATGATATCAAAGCAGATTGCGCGGAGAAATATAGAAGTCAAAGGATGACAGGAGCAGTTTCATTGAGTATCAGTGACAGCATAACCAGCCTTCACGGAGTAGGTCCGAAAAAAGCAAAAGCCTTGGAAAAACTGAAAATCCGCACTATTGAGGATTTTCTTTCTTATTATCCCAGGGATTATCAGGACAGGCGCCATCCCAAACCCATTAAAGAGCTTGTGGAAGATGAAACGGCTCTTATATGCGGAAAAATTTCCCTGATGGTAAGAGGAGGCTACCGGGGCAGAAAGCGAACTCTCAAGCTCCTCGTAACGGATGAAACGGGAGGTATTGAGGTGATTTTTTTCAATGCTTCCTATCTGGAGAAATCCTTTAATCGTGAAAATGAGTACGAATTCTACGGAAAGGTAACATCAAGAGCAGGCCGCCTGCAGATGCTTCATCCCGAATACAACCAGAAGCAGCCCGATGAACAGGGAGAAATCCTTCCCGTATATCCTTTAACTCAGGGAATCACACAAAGCGACTTCCGCAAATGGCAGCGCCTGGCGCTGAGCTATATCGATGAAATTGTAGATTACATGCCTGAAGATATTATCTCGAGGAATCGTCTCTGCAGTCTCCGGTACGCCATTGAAAATATCCATTTTCCAAAAGATTCGAGAAAGGTGAGGGAGGCCAGGTTCCGCCTGGTTTTCGATGAACTTTTTCTTTTGCAGCTCGGTCTTCTGTCCATAAAATACAGGATTAAAGAAAATGATGCGGGTATCGCTTTTTCCACTGAACACAAAACCAG
>DGEG01000080.1 GCA_002385825.1 Firmicutes bacterium UBA3932
GTGGAGGGGACTACCGCAAGCGAGAAACTGCCGGATTGATGTGGATATGAGAGGAGAGCCTGACGGGGATGAAAGTGTTCATAGTATTTATTGCACTGCTGATAGTGAATATGACATTCATTACGTATCAAGGCGATTTGAACCGTTACGTACGGTTGCAGACTTTCATGAAGGCAGTTGCGGAAGAAGCGGCGGCGGGAGCAGCCCTTTATTACGATGAGGTTGCATATAGCAACGGCTCCATGGTTATAAACAGGGAAGAGGGTGAAAAATACATAGAGTATTTGCTCACCCGAGCGGAGCAAACCCTTGATCTTAAAGAGGGTGAGAGCCTGACGGCAGAAATGGAAGTGATGGATGATGGGAGCGGCGCTGCGGAGCAGGGGGTTTCCCCCTCTGTGACGGTGACCCTCCGTCTCACCGTCGCAGACCTGTTCCGCCTTCCTTTCCTTTCGCGGGAACAGGTGGTCCGCAGCGCCAAATACGAACTTGCCGATTACTAGCCCGGGTGTTAGAATTGGACTTGTAAAAATGCGGCTGCAAAGTGCTGTAAAAGGGACAACGGGAAAGGCATAGCATATTGATGAAACACAATCGCCTCTATGACGAATACAGCGGGATAAGAATCTGGGAACTGGATTTCCTTCGCGGCTTTTGCATCCTCCTGATGATTATGGACCACACCTTATATGACCTGGCTTATATTTTCCGGCATCGCTGGTTTGGAGGACAGGAAGCCGCCGGGTTCCTATACAAATTGACAGAGTTTGCGGCCAAGGAGTATTTTCCTTGGCCCTTGAGAGATGTAGGATGGTGGATAGCCGTATTCCTCTTTGTATTCATCTGCGGCATCAGTTGTTCCTTCAGTCACTCTAATTTAAAAAGAGGATTGAGGCTGGCAGGAGTTGCGCTGCTGTTGACCCTTGTCACCTATGGCATGGACTGGTATATGGCGCAGGAAAACCAGTTTACCATTCGTTTCGGAGTCCTTCATATGCTGACCGCATCTATCCTGTTATATTGTTTACTTAGTAGAACCGGCTCGCTTTTTATGTTGATATTAAGCTTTTTTTCCGTCGCCATTGGCATTTATTTTCTGTACTTCCCTCTGGAAAGCGCAGTTAGCTACAGCGCAATGCTTGTGCGCAGCACTGCGGATTTTTACTCGGCGGATTACTTTCCTTTGCTTCCCTGGTTTGGTTTCTTTCTCGCGGGAGCTTCCTTAGGACCGTTGCTTTATAAGGAGCGAAGATCTTTCTTCCCTCGAGGAGGAACATCTTTATGGAAGAGGCCTATACTCTTTGTCGGGCGTCATTCGCTTGTATTCTACTTACTGCATCAACCTGTAATCTATGGCTTGCTGAACTTGATCGGGAAGCTGTTTGTCAACAATTGATTCATGTTATAATGTATTTGCTTTTTATTGGCCGTTGTGTGTTTTTTAAAAGTTGGTGAATGCATTCAAAGGCGGGGTTTTGATTGACATTTCACCGGGTATCATTATAATAAAATTGTAAAAAATAATAGCGCCAAATGCGATGAAGAGGCTACCACCTCGGAGCAGCGCCCGATGAGGGTGGCCGGCGGATCAGTGATTCGTCGTTATTTCAATGAAGAACTCGTTTGGGTGGAACCGCAGAATATGCCCCAAGCATTGTATTTACAATTGCTTGGTTTTTTAATTTATAAAGGTATTACAGAAGGAGAAAGAAGAATGGAACAACAAGCAATGCAGGAAAATGTGCAAGAATATAAAATTTTCGAGGAAGATCCTGAAAGCAAAGCCTTTCGGCACACCAGCTCTCACGTACTGGCCCAGGCCGTAAAGCGCCTGTTCCCGGAGGCCAAGCTTGGCATCGGCCCCGCCATCGACTACGGATTTTATTACGATTTCGATTTGGAGCATAAATTTACAGAAGAAGATCTGGCCGCCATCGAAAAAGAGATGAAGAAAATCACGAAGGCCAATATCCCCCTTGAACGGTTTGAGCTTCCGAGAGAAGAGGCTATCAAGTTCATGGAGGAGAAGGGCGAGCCCTACAAGGTGGAGCTGATAAAAGACCTGCCGGAGGATGAGGTTATATCTTTTTATAAGCAGGGAGAATTCGTCGATCTCTGCGCCGGGCCGCACAAAGGCTCGACGGGTGCCATAAAAGCCTTCAAGCTTACCAGCGTTGCAGGAGCTTATTGGAGAGGGAACGAAAAGAACAAGATGCTCCAAAGGATTTACGGCACCTCCTTCCCGAAGCAACAGATGCTGGAAGAGTATCTCCGTATGCTTGAGGAAGCCAAAAAGAGAGACCATCGCAGGATAGGAAAGGAAATGGACCTCTTCGCCATCATGGAAGAGGGTCCGGGATTCCCCTTCTTCTTCCCGAAGGGCATGGTTATCCGCAATGAGCTGGAGGCTTTCTGGAGAAAGTCCCATGTAAAGCGAGGTTATGAGGAGATAAAGACCCCGTTGATCTTGAATGAAGAACTCTGGCATACGTCAGGCCATTGGGATCACTATAAAAACAATATGTATTTCACCAAGATAGACGAAAACAATTATGCCATCAAGCCCATGAACTGCCCGGGGGCCATGCTGGCTTACAAACGCAAGATGTACAGCTACCGAGATTTCCCCATGAGGATCTGCGAGCTCGGACAGGTGCATCGACACGAACTCTCCGGAGCCCTCCACGGCCTGATGCGGGTGAGAACCTTTACCCAGGACGATGCCCATATCTTCATGCTGCTGGAGCAGATGAAGGATGAGATCGTAGGCGTTATCGATTTCATCGACTATGTGTATAAATTATTCGGATTCAAATATCATGTGGAACTCTCCACAAGACCGGAAAGCTCCATGGGCAGCGAAGAAGAGTGGAACAGGGCCACCGATGCTCTCAGGGAAGCGCTTGAAGACAAGGGCATGGACTACATCATCAACGAGGGAGACGGAGCCTTTTACGGTCCCAAGATTGACTTCCACCTGGAGGATTCCATCGGGCGGACCTGGCAGTGCGGAACCATTCAGTTGGACTTCCAGATGCCCCAGCGCTTTGATCTAACCTATGTGGGCAGCGACGGCGAAAAGCATCGTCCCGTCATGATCCACAGGGTTATCTTCGGCAGCATTGAGCGGTTTATCGGCATCTTGACGGAACATTTTGCGGGCAAATTCCCCTTATGGCTGGCGCCGGTCCAGGCCAAACTGCTTACAGTAACGGAGAGGTTCAACGATTATGCCTACGAAGTAGGGGAACGCCTCACGGAAGCTGGCCTTCGCGTCGAGGTGGACGACAGGAACGAGAAGATCGGCTACAAGATCAGAGAAGCGAGGATCCAGAGGGATGCCTATATGTTGATAATCGGAGAAAGGGAACAGGAGGCCGGCACTGTATCGGTCCGCTCCATAAAGGAAGGAGAACTTGGGGAGATGTCCGTAGAAGATTTAATTGCTAAATTGAGGAAAGAAATTGATACAAAGGCGTATTAAGATATAACAGGCGAATAGTATAATATGGCAATGGATGGACATGGTAGCTTTAATCGGCTTACATGTCCTCTTTTATTTCGAAAGCACAGGTGCATCTGTTTTGCCCAATATATGTTCGCGTTCTCATCGCATATTTGTTTATATACCTCACTGTCCCGAATGAATTTTCCACCGTGTAATATGGAACAAAAGTGTTGACAGCGTACTATGTCATATAGTACACTTAGTTCAACTAATTCTCTCATCGCGTTGGTTTAAGCGCAGAATGAGATGTGGGAAGGGGGGTATTGCGGTATGTTTCAATTGGATTTGAAGAGTAGAACGTCTATCTACGAGCAAATCGTTGACAACATCAAGGAACTTATTCTGGCCGGAGTGCTGTCGGTGGAGGATAAGCTCCCTTCTGTTCGCGAACTTTCCAAAATGCTGACAGTCAACCCCAATACAATTCAAAAGGCTTACCGGGAACTTGAATACCAAGGTTTCGTCTATACTGTAGCGGGACTTGGCACCTTCGTGTCTGCCGCGTCGGACCGGAAGGTGGATGAAAAGAGAGTAGGCGAGGTAATGGAGGATATAAGACGAAGCATTCGGGAACTGCGTTTTCTAGGCCTGTCGCAAGAACGGATTTCTGAGTTGTTAAACGAGTTATTGGAGGAAAGAGGTGGTTTGGCATGATAAAAGTTCAGAATGTAGACAAATCCTTCGATGGGTTTAAAGCTCTGCACAATCTGAATCTTAACATTAGAAAAGGATCCATTTACGGCCTTGTAGGGAAAAACGGGGCCGGTAAAACGACGGTAATAAAGCACGTGACAGGGGTTCTCAGGCAGGATGCGGGCAGTATAACCATCGATGGAGAACCAGTGTATGAAAACCTTGCCATAAAGCGGAGGATGGGGTACATCCCCGATGATCTGTACTTTTTTGCCTCCTATAACTTGAAAGAATCTGCCAGGTTCTATAAATCCATTTATCCTAACTGGAATGAGGAGCGCTACCATCACATGGTAAAGCAGTTTCAGCTCGACGAAAAGCGCAAGCTCTCCAAATTCTCGAAAGGCATGCAGAAACAGGCCGCATTTGTTCTGACCATGTCCTCCATGCCGGATTATTTGATTCTGGATGAACCCATCGACGGTCTCGATCCCATTATCCGAAAACTGGTTTGGAAATATATTGTCGAGGATGTGGCGGAACGGGAGATGACGGTGCTGGTCTCTTCCCATAACCTGAGAGAGATGGAAGGCATCTGCGATTCCATAGGAATTCTTAGCGAAGGAAAAATGATGATAGAAAGAGATTTGGACGAATTGAAAACCGATATTCATAAGATACAGGTAGCTTTCAGGGAGCCGAAAGAAGATGCTTACGCCGGTCTCAACGTGCTGCATAAGGAGAGTCGCGGCACCGTTGATCTGCTCATCATTCGAAATCGCAGGGAATTGGTGGATAAAGTGATTTCTCAAGGAAATCCCGTGGTGTTTGACATGCTTCCCCTGTCTTTGGAAGAAATATTTATCTATGAGTTAGGAGGTGGAGACAGTGAGATTAAAGGCATCATATTTTAGCATTTCACTACCTCTGATAAAGGAAAACATGAGGAAGTACTGGCCCGTCTCAGTCCTTGCCTTTTTAGTCTATTTCCTTTCGGGAGTCTTTCCGATCCTCATGTCCTACAGAGATCTGACTCCGCTGGCACCTTATATACAGATGTCTCTCCACAATTTACAGCCGTTCTTTATGGGAGCTCATCTCTTTGTGCCGGTAGTTACGGCTGTGCTTTTGTATCGCTATTTGCAGAATTCGGGTTCCGTTGCTGTGATGCATTCGATGCCTTTCACCCGACTGAGGCTGTTTAACAGCGGATTTGCGTCGGGCATAATACTGGTCTCTTTACCTATTATATTGAACGGCATAATTTTACTTCTTCTGAGCAAGCCGGTTTACCGCCAATGGGGTTACGGCGAAACCCTGACGATTTCTACGGAAAATGTGTTTGCCAGGGCAGAAGTATTCAACTGGATTGGAACGTCTCTGCTGATCGTCTTGGTGCTGTTCAGCGTAGCCGTCTTTACCGGTATCGTTACGGGAAATAACCTGATGCACCTGCTTACCTCATACTTTTTCATATTCCTGATACCGCTGCTATACGCCGTATTCAATGTCTATTTTTCCGAATTTCTATATGGCTTTGATCTGTCCGGCAATTGGCTGGATATCTGCCTGTCCATATCGCCCTATACGGAAATATTGAACAGCGGCGGTTATTTCAGTCTATTTGAGGTGCTCTATTACATCGGAACCGTTATTCTGATGCTGGTTGTTTCAGCGATTCTATATAATAAGCGGAAACTTGAGCGGGCTTCCGACTCCCTGACCTTTGGATTTATGAAGCCAATCATCTGTTATATAATCGCATTTTTAGGAATGACCATGCTGGGCTTCTACTTCCAGGTTCTCGGCGAAGGAAGGCTGTATTTATATGCCGGTTTTGCTGCAGGAACGGTGATCTTTTTCATAATCGGTCGAATGATTGTGACGAAATCCGCTCGCATTTTTAACAAGGAAGGACTTAAGAGCTTTCTGATTTATGCCCTCATTGCCGTAATTTTCATCGTCGGACTTAATGTGGATGCAGTAGGCTTTGAAAAACGGGTTCCGGATCCGGAGAAGGTGAACAGTGCCGGCTTCAACTTACCCTTCCAATGGATTATGTGGAGAAGCAGTGTTGATGAGCCCATGCTCACATCTCCTGAGAATATAGAAGCTCTCGCAGCGTTCCACCGGAGTATTCTCGACAACAGATCCCGCTTTGAGCAGGCTGAGGGTAAGTTGTATACTTCCTCACTGAGAATACAATATGACACGCCGGGATTGTTCGACATGAGCCGGCAATATACTATCGACTACTTATTCTGGGCGGAAAGTCCGGAGATGAAGAGAATTTTTGAGTCTGCGGAATACAAGTCCAAAAACTCATTTTACAATGTAAGGGCGGATTCCTATACCCGGGCAACTCTTTATACGGACAGGCCCGAGAATAATTATGACATAAGCGAACCGGACCTGGTGGAAGAGCTGGTTGCCTGTATGGAGAAGGATTTTCGCGCCATGAGCTTTGAGGAGTATATAAGCCTGCGGCCAAGCTATGTCAATATAGAGATTCAATACACATATACGGCTGAAGGGGTTGTAGGCGGAAAGGGCGAAACCGGTTATATGACTTTTCACGTTCCTTTGAATGCAGAAAATACGATCAACTGGCTTAAGGCCCATGGCTACAATTTAGATCTGACCGCAGACATGGTGGAAAAAATCGATATCTATGGACCGGAATCTCAGTATACAGGCGATGCGGAAAGAGTGGAAGTGCCATGGACCAAAGATGTTGACCGGGGTAGAGTACCGATAATGACAGTCACTGATAAGGAAAAGATAGAGAAAATCCTGCAAAACTATCACACTTCCCGCATCGATTACAACAATAGTTACGAGATAAGGATTTACTATACTCCAAGGTTCGATGAATCGGAGGAACCGGATTATGATAATAGGGATTATGAAAGAGGAGAATATCAGATTTTCGGGTATTTAAATCAATCCCTTGATTTCCTCGATTGATACGACAATAATCAGGGTATAATAGCGTTAATAGATCGACGAGATCTGTTCAAGCAATAGTCAAAAGGGATTCATATATATAGGAATGCGGCGAGGATATTCCCCGCCGTATTTTTTTCAAAAAAAAGGGACAGTCCCTTTTGATTTTTGCTGAGCGTTATTTCGAATCTTCAGGATACGGCGGCTCATGGAGGCTTTCATCCTCAAAATCTTCCGAAAGTATGGGGATTGCCACGATGATATTCCGGGCATCTTCAAGAGTTTCTTCCGGAACGTAGAGATCGATGGGATAGCTGTAAGTGCTGCCCATGATGATTTCCATGGCATTGCCGGCGCCTTTGTATCGTTTAATGGATGGGATCCCCTCGGATCGGAGTTTTGATTCCAGAATGTCCGCTTCCAGGGAATTCATCACCGTAGTAAGGTACACACCACCCCGCCATTCCTTAGGCGGTTCTTTTTCAAACATGGCTGCCTCCTGGGATTTTTTTCGTCAGCTTCAGTATAGCATATGAAAGGGGAGAATGTTATAATTACATACATAAGCAGTTAAAATAGAGTTAACGGCTAAGGGGGAAAAATAGCAGTGCCTGTATTGGAAAATCCCGTCAGTACCCGTCTCGAAATATTGAGAACTCTTTATACGCTCTCGGACAAGCGTCCGGGAAAGATAGTTAAATTTTATGCAGCCCAGATCAACGGGGGATATTACAGTGAAATCAATTACCAGATGAGATTCTTGCAGGAACGTGGCCTGTTGGAGTATAGCAGGAACATTATCAGCAAACAGTTTTCGGCGGCTCTTACGGAATCGGGCATTGCATTCATGGAAGACGCGTATCAGGCTTTGAAATCAGACGAGACGGAGAGGGAAGCGAGACTGGAAGAAATATTTGCCAGGATAAAGGCATAGATCAAACGGCGGACATTGGAGGATTGGAACATGAGAAAGCGAATTTTACCGGTGTTGTTGGTAGCATTAGTAGTATTGGGTTCGGTGGTTATGGCAGTAGGTACGGAAAGAAACATCGTGCCTGACATGAACTTTACGGGAGATGCAATTCATCTCTCGTTGGATGATGCCATCGAGATAATGAAGACCAAGGGAAGCCGGGCTGAAGCTGCGGCTTTAAACAAAGCATCGGATGAGGCTATTGCAAAAGGTCATAAGGAGAGCGCAGAGAGCATTTCGGAATATCTAAGAAGACTTAGCGAGCCGATGCCTGTATTGGATTCGGAAGGCAAACCAGTGTTTGGCTCAGATGGTAAACCGCTTATGACTACAGCACCCATATCGATAGTAGCGGCAGCAGAAGCCGGTGGAGCGACGAAAACTAACGAAAAAATAATGAAGTTGAGGCGAGATTTTGCAAAGGAGCAGGTGGAAGCCAATTATCAGGCAGAGCTCAATGAAATAGAAGCCATGACCATTCAGGTTTACTATGGTGTTCTTCAGGCGGAAGAGAACCTAAGGGTGGCAAAGGAAAATCTAACCAACCAGAAAACCATTTATGACAATACCATGAAGAAGTACAAGCAGGGGACCGCTGCTAAAGTGGATACCCTCACAGCTGAAACCCAGGTGCTGCAGGCGGAACAGCAGGTTGCCCTGGCCGAAACCGCGCTGAAAAACGCTAAAATGAACTTCAATCTGCTGCTGGGATACGATCTCATGCAGGAAGTCGTTATTACGGATAAGCTTGTAATGGTAGATGAGCCGGAAGGCACATTGATGGAGTTTATCGAAAGCGCTCTTGACAACCGCAATGAGATTAAAGGTGCAGCCATTGGCGCGCAAGTACAGGAGATTTTATTTACTGGACTGGAATACCGCTACCCCAAAACATCTTCCACCTATTTGAAACAGGAGGTGGCAACATTGCAGGCACGGAAAGCGGCGGCTGATGTGCTGGTCCAGATAGAGATGGACATCCGCGCACGTTACATGGACCTGGCGGATAAGAAACGGGCGGTGGAAGTTGCCGAAGCGTATCTTGCGAATGCAAAGGAAGGGTACAGGTTGGCCCTCATAAGCTACGATGTGGGTATGAATACTTTGACGGACGTTCATGAGGCCCAGATCGCTTCCTACCAGGCCGCATTAGGGCTGGCAAAGGCCATAACGGATTACGATCTGGCAGTTTACGAATTTAAACATGCCATCGGGGTCGGAACCACCAGGATACCGTTATAATATAATAAAAAAATAAAAGAAAATAAATCAAAAAGGGGCACGTACAGCCCCTTTTTAGTTTTCTCATTTTGCAAAAAATCAAAAGGGACTGTCCCTTTTGATTTTTTGATTAATTATTGAGAAGTTCGCAGACATAGCTTATGGGAAACCTGGCGTCTTTGTGGACCAAGGACAGGATGGCCTCCACATCGCTGTCGGTTTTTTGCGGCAACGGCAACTTGCTGAACAGTCTGCCGATCAGGCTGTCGTCTTGATAGCGGATATCGTAGAGAAGGGCATCGCCAAGGCCGTAGGTGTCTGCCATATGGCGGACAGCTTCGTCATAAGTGGCAACCCCGTCTATAAGATCGACTTCCAAAGCCTGGTTCGCCGTATAGATCCGGCCGTCTGCCAATTCTCTGACCCTGTCTATATCCATTTGCCTTTCCTCGGCCACTATGTTTACAAATTGATCGTAAGCTTCATCTACAAGAGATTGAAAGATCCGGCGCTGCTCATCGGTAAGAGGGTCGACTATGCTTCCCATGCTTTTGTTCCTGCCGGATGCGATGGTTACTGCCTTGATGCCGTGCCTCTCAAGAAAGCCGGACAGATCGTAGAGGGTGCCGATGGTAACACCTATAGAACCGGTCCAGCAATTGCGGTTTGCAAAGATCATATCCGCAGGCGCAGATATGTAATACCCGCCGGAAGCGGCCATGGAACCCATATAAGCATAGACGGGGCGTTTTGTCTTTTCCTTGTATTCCTTCAATTTCAAGTAGAGTTCATCGCTCTCATAGATGCCGCCTCCCGGAGATTCCACATAGATTACAAGGCCTTTGTTATTCCTGTCCCTTATCAGCTTATCGATGGTGTTGATGGAAAAATCATGTTGATATCCCACCGCGCGTCCCCAGGTATCCACATTATTTTTTACTATAACACCTTCTACATAGAGGACGCCCACATAGGGTTGCTCGGGAGGAGCAAAGGCAGAGGCAGGGACCAAGGCGTTTACTGCCAGGCTAACGATGACGCCGAATGCAATGACGCATGCTATGACTATGATCCATATTTTCAATCCCTTGCGGCCTTTTTTCTTTTCTTTTGGCGGCGATTCCAGCTTATAGAACTGCTCCAATCTCTGATCCTGATTATTGTTTTGATCCTGCATATATTTCTTCCTTTCAAACAGAGTGAATATCTGTTATACTTCTATTCTCACCTTTTTTCGACATGGTGTCCAGCATTATTTTTTGGAATGAATTGTTGGCACCGCCTGTTTCTGCTATTATAACGTGGAAAGGCGCTATATCGTCCTGCCTGGGTTGGCAGCCGCAGAATAATTTTCTTAAGTCGAAAATTTTCTGTCTATGCGCTATAATATGATGTATATTGCAGGAGCAGAATAAAATAAAAAGGATGCATGCAAGATGAACAAACCGATTGTAGCAATTGTCGGAAGACCGAATGTTGGGAAATCCACTTTCTTTAATAAAGTACTGGGAAAACGCCTATCCATAGTAGAAGATACACCCGGTGTCACTAGAGATCGGATCTACGGAGAAGCGGAATGGAGGGGTATCCCCTTTATCCTCATAGACACGGGCGGAATCGAACCGGGGACGGATGATATCATTTTGGCTCAAATACGGGAACAGGCGGAGATCGCCATTGAAACCGCCCATGTTATCCTGTTTCTCGTGGACGGAAAAGAAGGCCTTACTTCTTCGGACCGGGAAGTTGCTTCCATATTGATGCGAACAGGGAAAAAAGTCGTGCTCGTAGTGAATAAGGTGGATACGGGAGCTCTTCCCGACCACTTCTATGATTTCTACGAACTAGGGCTGGGAGAGCCCGTAGCCGTTTCTGCGGCCAACATGCTCGGCCTGGGAGATCTTCTGGATATAGTAGTTGATAATTTCCCGTCCGCGGCAGAGGACGATGAAGAAGATGACAGGGTTAAGATCGCCGTAATAGGCAAACCCAATGTAGGAAAATCTTCTTTCATCAATACAATGCTGGGAGAAAACAGGCTCATTGTCAGCGATATTCCCGGGACCACAAGGGACTCGGTAGACTCTCCCTTCTTATGGCGAGGAGAAGAATACGTGCTCATCGATACTGCCGGTATTCGCAGGAAGAGCAAAGTAACCGGTGACATAGAAAGGTACAGCGTTATCCGGGCAATATCGGCCATCGAAAGGAGCGATGTTTGTCTTGTGATGATCGATGCCACGGAAGGCGTGACGGAGCAGGACAAGAAAATCGCAGGCATAGCTCATGAGGAAGGCAAGGGAATCGTCATCGTGGTGAACAAGTGGGATCTTATAGAAAAAGATACTCATACCATGGATGAATATCGCAAGGACATACAGAAGGAGCTGGTATTCATTTCCTATGCGCCCATCGTTTTCATATCCGTGCTTCAACAACAAAGGCTGGACAGAGTAATGGAACTGGCAAAGGCCGTGTCGGAAAACAGGGCGAAGCGGATTCCTACGGGTCAGCTGAATTCTCTCATTATCGATGCCACCATGATGAGACAGCCCCCTTCGGATAAAGGTAAGCGGCTGAAGATCTATTACGCAGCGCAAATCGGCGTAAAGCCGCCCCTTTTCTCCTTCCAGGTCAACAGCCGCGAACTGATGCATTTTTCCTATTCCCGTTACTTGGAGAACAAGATCCGGGAAGGTTTCGACTTCCAGGGGACCTCTATCAAATTCGTATTTCGCGAGAAGGGAGAAAAAGAGGATGTTTGATTTTTCTTCAATGGATGGAAAGATGATTGTTATATGGATTGCGGCATGCGCAGTTGCATATATGCTGGGAAATCTTTCTCCCGCTACGATAATCAGCAAGGCTTCCGGCGTGGACATCCGTAAAGAGGGAAGCGGAAATCCCGGTACCACCAATGTACTTAGGGTAATGGGGAAAAAAGCTGCTCTTTTTACCCTGTTGATCGATGTGCTGAAAGGCGTTGCTGCAGTGTTGATCGGTAGACTCATCGGGGGCGAAGCTCTTGCCGTTTTCTGCGGATTTGCCGCTTTCCTGGGTCATATTTTTCCTGCTTTTTATAAATTCAAGGGCGGGAAGGGGATAGCCACGGCTTTTGGCGTCCTTCTGACCATTCATACAGTCATGGCTCTTATCTGTCTGGCAATCGCCGCTCTCGGATTCGCCATCAGTCGCCGTGTATCCGTAGGCAGCCTTATGACGGCATTATCCCTCCCTCCGGTGGCGTGGTTTTTTATGCCGGATTACATAGTAATATACATTGTAATGGCCGTCATCGTATTAATAAGGCACAGGAGCAATTTTCAACGGCTTATACGGGGAGAAGAGCCCAAAATAAGCTTTAAGAAATAATAAGGAGGCAAGATATGGAGCATAAAATAGCAGTGCTGGGAGCCGGAAGCTGGGGAACCGCCCTTGCGGTAAGCCTGGCCGGCAAAGGATATTCCGTTCGTATCTGGGATGTGGACAAAGATCATGTAGATAGCTTGAGAAGGGACGGGGAAAACAAAAAATACCTTCCCGGTGTGAAATTTCCGGAAACCATGGTCGTAACCGACACATCGGAAGAAGCCATCGCAGGATCGGAAATGGTAGTTTTCGCCGCGCCGGCGCAGCATTTCAGGAGCGCCTTGACAAACGCATTGCCCTTTCTCACCGGTGAAATGGTTCTTGTAAATGTGGCAAAGGGCATAGAACAGAAAAGTCTCAAGCGCATGTCTGAAATTGCCTCCGAAATACTTTCCGGTGCCAGGTATGTAGTGCTTTCCGGTCCGTCTCATGCGGAGGAAGTGGGGAGAGGGATGCCTACCACTGTGGTATCCGCATCGGAAGATATCAAGCTGGCAGAATTCGTACAGGATATTTTTATGAGCGAACGGTTTCGGGTTTACACAAACACAGATGTTGCCGGAGTGGAATTTGGCGGAGCTTTGAAAAATACCATAGCCCTCGGAGCCGGAATCTCCGATGGAATGGGGTTTGGAGACAACGCCAAGGCGGCGCTGATGACCCGTGGAATTACGGAAATTGCCCGGCTTGGCGTACGGCTTGGAGCTAAGGCCGAAACATTTACCGGTCTTACGGGCATCGGTGATCTTATAGTAACCTGCACGAGCATGCATAGCCGTAACCGGCGCTGTGGAATAATGATCGGCCAGGGAATGAAACCCTCCGAGGCCATGAAAAAAGTAGGGATGGTGGTTGAGGGAATATATACCACTCAGGCAGCTTATGAGTTGGCAAAACGCTGTGATGTAGAGATGCCCATTACAGAACATATCTATGAAGTAATCAACGAAAAGATCGATGCCAGGGCCGCGGTGACCGCTCTTATGACGCGGCAGAAGAAGCATGAGATAGAGGAGTGCTTTGACGGCCGTTTCCGCACCTGTAAAATAACCGAGTAGAAGGGGCAATAACAGCTGCAAATAGATAATTAAAAATATGAAATAAAGTATAAAAGCGGCCTTACGGGAAGATGGTGCGAAAAGCAATTTCCCTAAAGGCCGCTCGATGTTATAAGGATGTCAATGAAACTTGTACGAGGCTAATAGACTCTTGTCACCGAGAAATTGTTGTCTTCCAATGCGTCCAATATCTCGATAATGTGTTCGTGACCGTTGGTCTCAACCGTCACCTCCAAGAGAACCTTGTTGGAATAGCGATCAATGGCTTTAAACTGGTTGTGCTGAAGTTCGATGACATTTGCTCCGTGGTCTGCCAGAACCTGGGCAACCCTTACCAATTGTCCCGGTTTATCCGGCAGTTCCACAGAGAAGCACATGATCCGTCCCCGGGTAATGAGTCCCTGGTTGATAATCTCTGAAATGGTAAGCACGTCGATGTTGCCGCCGGTAATCAGGCATACTATGTTTTTTCCTTTTTTCGCGCGTTTTCTCAATCCTGCCAAAGGTATAGCCCCGGCGGTTTCCGCCACCATCTTGTGCTTTTCGATGACCAGGAGCACTGCTTCCATGATTTCTTTTTCTGAAACTGCTATAATGTCGTCCACATATTTTTTTGTAATGGCAAAGGTAAGATTTCCCGGCTGTTTTACGGCAACGCCTTCCGCTACGGTTTTAAGCGATGCCAGCCGCGTCACCTGGCCTTCTTCAACCGAAATTTTCATAGCCATGGCACCCATGGGCACCACACCTATTATCTTAACAGAAGGTTTCAGTGTTTTAATTGCCAGAGCGATTCCCGCTATCAGCCCGCCTCCTCCGATGGGGACCAGGATTTCGTCGATGTCCGGCAATTCTTTCATGATTTCCAGGCCGATGGTTCCCTGTCCGCAGATCACATCATAATCATCG
Source organism: Firmicutes bacterium UBA3932 (assembly GCA_002385825.1). Taxonomy (GTDB): domain Bacteria; phylum Bacillota; class Clostridia; order Peptostreptococcales; family Anaerovoracaceae; genus UBA1426. Next base: position 14,618 of record DGEG01000080.1, read on the forward strand.
AAGGGGTGAATAAAGGTATAGCCTTCCCTTTCAGACAGTTCCATTGCATGTCGATAGGCTTCGTCATAGACATCTCCGTGAAGAATTACCTTTGCGCCAAAAGCTTTCGTAGCATCCACTTTGAGCAATGGTGTTACGTTGGGCATGACGATGGTGGCCGGAATTCCCTTTTCTTTTGCGGAATAAGCCACGCCCTGGGCATGGTTGCCTGCAGAGGAGGATATAACGCCGTGATTTCTTTCTTCCTTTGTCAAGTTAGCAATCTTGTTGTATGCGCCGCGAATTTTGAAAGATCCGGTCCTCTGTAAGTTTTCAGGTTTCAAATAGACATTGCAGGAGTATTCCTCGCTGAAAAAATCGCTTCGAATTAGCGGCGTGTTCAGCAAAATGGGTTTTAAATTTTCTGCTGCCCGCTGGATATTCTTCAGATGATCTTCTTCCAGGAAGGTTTTTACTTGGTTGGCATCCATAATTGTCTCCGTTATCTATATTATTAATTATTATTGTATAAATATAAAAATTAGTTTATATCTTTTCTTTGTAATCGTCAAGAAAGGATAGTGTAAAATAGTTGTGGA
>DGEG01000034.1 GCA_002385825.1 Firmicutes bacterium UBA3932
ATCATTCCTTTTGGCGAAGTAATAATAAATATGTGGTATGCAATATATAGCTGTTAAAATGAAAATCTGATGATGGAGTGTTAATAATGGCCATTGGTCATAGACAACGGTTAAGAGACAGGTTTATGAACAAGGAAACTGAAGCGTTAACAGATCAAACTCTATTGGAATTGCTATTAACTTACGCTATTCCACAAAGAGATGTTTGTCCTCTGGCAGAAAGGCTTATCTACGAGTTTGGTAGTTTACAGGCCGTGCTTGATGCTGAACCAAAAAGGTTAGTTAAGCAAACAGGAATTAAGGAATATACGATCGTTTTAATTAAACTGGTAGATTTTATAGCGCGAAAATATTCAATAGGGGGAGAAACCGAACCGGAGGAAAAACCGAACCAAGTATTCCAGCCGAGTCTGGACGAGATGCCTTATCCCGCTCCCGTTCCCTCTTCCAGGGTAGCTGATGCTAATCGTTCTACTTATTCTAGGCCAACCTCAAGGCGTGGAACTATGCTGTTCAGCAAATCAATGTTGAAGGAAGCTATTGAGGTGTTGCCATATCTTCCAAAAACAGGGGACATTAATGAGATAAGGGATTACCTGAGAAAAAACCTTCCTTATAATAGTGAACAGACCAGAAACAATCGAGCAAGTGATATTATTCGGCGCATGTTTCCCAACGGCAATGCCGACAATGCTCTGCGGAATTTTGCCCGAATGTTCCCCGATAGACAGGTGTTGAGAGACATATGCTTCTATAGATTTTGTCAGGCTGAACCGCTCATGCAGGAAGTATTCCAGGATTTAATACTACCGGCTATGAGTTCCGGTGAGCTAAAACGCAAGACAATATCTGCATATCTAAAAGAACGGTATCCTGATGCCGGTGTTATTAATGATTGTTCTCAAGCCATAGTCAGCGCAATGGTGGCAGGTGGACTTGCCAAGTCGACTCGGGAAACCATTACTTTTACGTACCGGGATATTCAGCTTCCCTCCTTTGCTTTTATTCTTCATAGTGAGTTTCCGGAACCGGGTATATACGATTTAAATGAGGTTGAAAACGGATTGTCCTTTCGGATGATGCTCTGGCGCCCGGACCGGGTATTGCCTTCAATTTATGAATTGCGCAACCGTGGCATACTGCCAAAAATCTCAGAAATAGACAGTATACGGCAGTTTAGCACCAGGTTATCTCTCGAGCAGCTTGTCCGGATTATGGCTGATGAAGAGGTGTTTTAGGTGACAGATACTGAAATCATCGAGCAATTGATAAGAAGGTTAACTATTGCCGTTGGGCGTCATCTATATGGTATTCTTGGAAGCTACCATGCATTGGAAAGGTTTACAGCGAATCTGCAGCAGGCACGAACTCCGGACGGTAAACGATTTCCGAAACCCTTATCTGTTAATCGGGGGATTCTCGAATCAATACCTGATGACGAGTTTCGCGAACTGGTAGAGGACGAGCCCCGCAGACCGGAACCCGTAAGGCAACACGTGCAACAGTCGTTTGAGGCTTTTATTAGGTCGAAGCTGAAAACAAATCGTTTGCTGGTCCTAAGCAATTTGGAGATGGTATTCGCCTATAACTTGGAACTAAATATTCTTAGAACCTTGGCTGCTGATGACAACCGCATCATATTGCTGCTTCCAGGGCGAAGAGAGCGTGGGAATATTGTAATGTTTTCCGGTCTAGTAGATGGCACTTATACCCTGCCATATAACTTTATAGCTGAGAACAATTTGTGGAAGTTGGAGGAATAAACATGGGAAGCCTAGATGAACTTTTGTTGGCACGAAAGAGTCTTGATGAAATCTGTGCCGTACCAGACAAGATTATCTCGGTCTATTCCCTGGAGAAGCATATTTGGGCGGATTCTAATTCGGTGGAGGCCCGACGTTTACGAAAGGCTGAAAAAAAGACGGTTGAGGAGTTTCAGATATCTCCCGTTCGACACTTTCTGAACGACATTCTGCGCAATATGGCCGCACCGTACAAACCGGAGAGAAAGGAAAATCCCATCGGGCAGGGCTATTGGATACAGGCCGAATTTGGATCCGGGAAATCTCATCTGTTGTGTTTTCTCGCCGCACTTGCTCTCGGCGACGTGGAGATATGGGAGATTATAAAAAACAAGGAAGCCGACTATGGCCAGGGCAAGCGAGAATCGATTTACCGGTTTTGGGAAGAAGGCTTGAGGAATAAAAGCACCGGAAAAAACAAAGGGATCTTTGTAGTCGCCAGGACTCTGGTAGGGTCAGGCGGAGGAGCAGTCGGCATATCCGATAAGGGTAAAAGGCTTAGTGAGTACATACTGGAAAGTATAAAAGAGCAGCTTTTGCTTGAAACCGGAAAGAACCTTTCTCTGTATCCGGCTGAGATACTCGCCGATCGTTTCATAAACCAGGATTTGGATCGGTACCGAAAGGATTTAAAAAAATTTCTTAAAGACCCCAACTACTTTGCTGAAGATGCTTTTGAGGATATCGATGATTTTATAAAGGCCATTCAGCAGAACAAGTCTCCTCAGTATAAGCAAAGCTGTGGAAGCAAACTGTGGCGCTTTTATACCGAATACCTGAAGGTGCATCCACAAGTGCCGGCTGAAACTGAAGAAGTCCTAAAACATGTAATTCAAACCATCCTTGCCGAAGGATACACTGGAGTTCTATTGGTACTTGACGAGATATCTCTGTTCATGAAAGACCGGGACAGTGATCAGCGGGTTGATGATGAAAAAACCCTGGTGATTTTGGCCAACCGACTGGCCAAAATACATAACCTGCCGGTGTGGACAGTCTGTGCTGCTCAACAGGCTATTGAAGCCAAACCTGGATTGGGAGTAAAGAACATTATTGCCGATGACAGGTTGAAACTGGTGCCGCTGCTGCAGAACCCCAAAGACTATTATGACATTGTTTTATCAAGAGTCCGCGAAATCAAAGACCCCGATGCCATACACAATTACTATCTTTACTACGGCAGTCACTTTACATGGCCGAAAAGTATTGGGGAACAGGAATTTGCCCATTTTTTTCCTTTCCACAAACTTGCTCTGGAGGTCTTAAGGGATGTAACCCACGAACTGACTACCGCCAGGTCGGCTATTCACTTTATGCACCAGACATTGAAACACCAGATAAAGATAAAAGGTAATGAACTTATACGCTTATGGGAGCTCTTTGACGAGGCAGTTGAATATGAGGAAGACCCCAGCGGAACCCATGCCGGGTTGGTGGCGATAAAGACTAAGCGCGAGACGGAATACCGGGCTTATCAATCCTGCCGCAAGCAGATTGAAAGCCTGACCAAAGGCATTCTGAAGGTTAACCGGGATCGAGCGATCAGGGTTATACAAACCTTATTCCTTTATTACATTGCCCGGAGTAGGCAGCAGGGTTTGTCAGCGGAGGAGCTGGCAAACGCGGTAATGATTGAAGGCCGGGCAGATGCGACCCC
>DGEG01000033.1 GCA_002385825.1 Firmicutes bacterium UBA3932
ATAAAGTCTTTTATTTTGTTCATGTCTTCACTTCCCCTGAAATATTCGCAATTTCACAAGGATTTTTCCATTATGTCATCTCTTACGACTGAATATATCACAAACCGCCAGGATTCTCAAATTACAATTTGATTACTTTATATGGATAGCTTTTGCCAATGTAAAACAGATGGTGTATAATGTGTCAATGGTAAGAATGAAAATAACTGCAAATGAAGAAAACCAACGATTGGACCGCTTCCTTAAGAAGTATTACCGGAATGCGCCTCTAAGCTATATTTATAAACTGCTGCGGACCGGTGTGAAGGTGAACGGCAGGCGGGTTCCGCCAAATACTAGATTGACTCTGGGGGATGAGCTCACCATAGATATATCCGAAGAAGAGCAAAGGGCGTATCTGGCAAGGGAAAAGCCTCGCGCATCCAAGAGGCAGTTTCAGGTGGTATACGAAGATGAAAATCTTCTCATAGTGGAAAAACCCTTTGGTTTGCTCGTACACGGCACCGCAGAAGAAGGGAAGGAAACGCTCTCCAACCAGGTCATGGCCTATCTCATCGATTCGGGAGCATACAGCCCGGATCGGGAAAAGACTTTTGTTCCTTCACCGGTGAATCGGCTCGATCACAATACTACAGGGCTTGTGATTTTCGGCAAGAATGCGGAGGCGCTTCGAAGTCTCTCCAGGATGATGGGTGAAAAAAATTTTATTCGCAAGTATTACCTCGCCATCGTGCACGGAGAGATGAAGGAGGAGATCCTTCTTCGAGACAGGATGGAAAAGGATCGAGAAGCGAACAAGGTCCGAATCTTAGATGCCGGGGCGGAAAAGGGCAAGCTCATGGTAACCAGGGCGAAGCCGCTGAAAAGGACAAATGGTTTTACTTTAGTGGAAGTAGAGCTGGTTACGGGCAGAACGCATCAGATACGCGTCCATCTGGCTGAGGCAGGCTATCCGATTGTAGGGGACCGTAAATACGGCGACAGGCAGAGGGATGCAGAGTTGTTGCGGAAGTTTCCGCTTAAGGCCCAGTTCCTGCATGCCTACCGGCTGGTCTTCGAAAACTGTCTTCCGCCGCTGGACTACATGCGGGGCAGGGAGTTTAAATGTGAGCTGCCGGCGGGGATGAAGAGGGTTTCAGAGGAATTGTTTCACGGCCCAAAACATGAAGATAAACGACGGATTTGAAGAAATGAAGGATCTGTTTCTGAATGGAGCATTATAAACTAGTCAAGAATAGGAGCGAACAAGGAAAGAGATGAAGCTTTGGATCAGAGATATGGCAATTGCTCTAATAATAGGGTTGTTGCTTACGCAGCTAATAAAGCCCACCATAGTCAGAGAGCATTCCATGGAAGCCACGCTGCAAGAATACGATTACATAATCCTCAACAGACAGGCATACCTGTTCAGTGAACCTAAGGTGGGAGATATCATTGTATTTCACACGGACCTGGTTCAATCAAACGGAAAAGAAAAACTGCTGATTAAACGGGTTATCGGTTTGCCGGGTGATCGGATATTCATATCCGACGGAAAGGTGTACCGGAATGGGGAACCTTTGGACGAACCCTATACCCTGGACGGCTATACGGCTTCCGAGATGGAAGAGGTCGTGGTACCGGAGGACAGTCTTTTTGTAATGGGTGACAACCGGCAGAACAGCATCGACAGCAGGGACAGTTCAGTAGGCTTCGTCAGCTATGACAGCATTCTGGGAAAAGCGATAATCCGGCTATATCCCTTTAACAAAATCGGGTTGATACGCTAAAAGCATCAGAGGCAGGCGGAAGGAAGAAAATGAAGCGAATCATAAATGAATATGGCAAACCTATTCTTTTCGCTTTGTTGATCGCCATATTAGTCACAAGTATGATACGTCCTACTTTGGTCCGGGAGTATTCCATGTACCCGACCATTGTCCCCTATAGTTATATCATCGTAAATAAGCTTCCGTATATTTTTGGCACACCGGCTTACGATGATATAATCGTGTTCAACACGGATATCGATACGGAACACGGGGAAGGCAGAAGATTGATCAAGCGGGTCATCGGCGTTGCCGGAGATACTATCGAGATTAAGAACGGAAAGGTATATCGGAACGGAGAAGTTTTGGAGGAAGACTACGTTTATGGTGGAGTAACACCCGGTGAAATGGGGCCTGTGGTGGTTTCTGAAAACCATGTCTTCGTCATGGGGGACAACCGGCCCGTGAGCCTTGACAGCAGAGATGCTGCGGTGGGTGAGGTTGCCTTGGAAGACATCTTCGGCCGGGCAGACTTCAGACTGTTTCCGTTCAATCAGTTCGGAGTTATAAAATGAGACAGAAGAAAATCATCGCAACGAACAAAAAAGCAAGACACGATTTTTTTATAGATGAAATATATGAAGCAGGGATCGTACTGACCGGTACGGAGATCAAATCCATTCGCCAGGGAAAGATCAACCTGAAGGAGAGCTTTGCAAAAGTCCAGAATGGAGAGGTCTTCGTTCATCAGATGCACATCAGTCCCTATGAGCAAGGCAACCGTTACAATGTGGATCCGGTGCGTCCCAGAAAGCTGCTCTTGCATAAGCAGGAAATCCGAAAGCTCATCGGATATACGACTCAGAAGGGGATGACGCTGGTTCCCCTGTCGGTTTACATAGACGAACGTGGCCGGGCCAAAATGGAGTTGGCTTTGGCCAGGGGTAAGAAACTCTATGATAAGCGCGAAGATATTGCAAAGCGCGATTCTGAACGCAGGATGCAGCAGGCTATGAAAAAGGCCCGGGAATAATATGTTTTCCAAATACAGTCGATAGAAAGGTCATTGAAATTACAAAATTTAACTGTTACAAAAATTGAATTTTGCGGTATAATGATAGTGCGAAATGCATTCTCAGATTATGGGGGTGAACCTGGTTTCGACGGGGGTGCGGAATCAAGATAAGCGAGCCGTAGTTTGCCAATCTACGTTAAAAATGGCACGTTAAATATAAACGCAAAGAACAGAACAAACTTCGCACTGGCAGCTTAAGCCGTCGCGCGTCAGCTCCGATTTACCTGTAGGTCGGAAGTCCTGGCGTCAAACATACAGGAAAACCTTATGTGAGCTCCTAGTAGCATAGGGGAACAATAGGATAGCCGGATTCGAAGCCTGCTGATGGGCGTCGGATGAGGCGAAACAACAAAACATCAGCTGCGCTCGGAGAAATTCTTGAGGAAGCGCTTTCGGACGTGAGTTCGACTCTCACCACCTCCACCAGAAAAGGTAATGACCACGGCCTGTCATGGGTATGTGGTCATTGCTTTTTTTATGTTCAGGGGAGTCGAACTCACGTCCAGAGGGGGGTATTGGGGGGAGGCATCTCCGATAAGAGCCTCGATATTGATTGAGCGGAGTACAACTTCTGGGGTGATAAAAAAATCCATAAACGCAATGATAGCCAAATGATGTAAACACCGTTGCAGTTCACGGGGCCGACAACCGGCCAACGTAATCAAAAAACGAAAGCGTCGATTTAGCTTATTAAAATTTAATTATCTTTAATATAATAATGGCATTTTTTTCACAAACAGGATATAATTAAGGTAGATAGCGGATCGGCTGCAAAAGAAATAACCGGAGGATTACGAAAGGAGGGTTGATAATATGAAATCGGCAAAGATTCATTTGGAGACCTTGGGATGTCCGCTGTGCATGCAAAAAATCGAAGCGGCAGTTAAAAAGCTGGATGGTATCGATAAAGAATCGGTAGAAGCGATATATCATACAAGCATTATAAAACTAAAATTTGATGAAGGGAAAATATCGCTGGGAGATATAGAAGGTACAATCAACAGCATGGGATTTGAAGTTAATAAGTCGCAAATAACATAATACAATATACCCTGTAATCTCAAGAATTACAGGGTTGTTTTTTCGTTTCATGCGCCTGATCCAATTAAAGGAATTATTAATGGTGGAAATGCACTTTTTGTATCGTTTCCTACCCTAAATTATGAATTTCTATAAAGACCAGGGATTCCGGCTCCATATCGAAATTCAAATCGAGCCTTTCTTTCGCCTCAACGCAGGAGAGCTGCACGGTGCCGGCTGAAATAGTATCTATATGGGACTTTATTGAATCTGTCAAAACCGGCGGGTTCTTTAATGCTTTCAGCGTTTCGAAGCAGTTATGCTCTTTCGTGAAACTTCTCTCTATGATATACCTTTTTCCCCGTATGCCGTTTATGTGAATATGAACTTTTAGCTTTGAATTGTCGTCCGTTTGAAAAATCAAAAGGTAAACTGTTTTTTTGTTTTTTACAATCATATATTGATCCCGGTGCTCCGTTATTGCCCCGCTTATCTGTGAAATAATTGAATAGGCAAAGTAAAACGGGGTCAGTAGCCCTTCCGGGGTGAATAAAGCTGCCGGTTGACCTGTAAGGCGAATGCTTTCGAGAGGATTATCTAAGATATGAGCCAAAGCGGCGCAGACGGTATTGCTTTCTACAATTTCCACGGGGTTTGGCTCCTTCAAACTGCCTTTCTCCCCATCTTCGATAGCTTTATCGTGTGAAACCAAGGAAATGCCCAAGGATTTGATAGTATTTTCCGATTCCCGGTCGATGGATTGCCCTGTTATAGCAACCTGCAAGGGTAGGTTTAAGGTCTGCAATGCGAGAAGAATGTTCATGACTTCTTGTTTGCTTTTTCCGGCCAGCAATTGATAGTCAACTACTATGGACTTAGGATTTAACTCTAATATCTTGTCTTTCTGATAATTGAGCATAAACATATCTTCGCCGGAGGCAAGGCGTATCTTCAAAGGAAAGGCTTTTTTTATATTTTTCCCGCTCCGACAACTATATTTCACGGGTATAAAAATATGATGTGATGACTTGGCCAAGTGCTCGCTGCTTCTCTGAGGGGCTGAGAGAAGATAGGGCTCCAACAGTGCAATTGCGTCTTTTTCCGAGAAGGGGCCGTGATAGCTTCTCTCGCAGGGTTTAAGATTTGCCCTGTATTCTGCCGGAGTCATATCGTACCAGGCCTTAAAGCATTTATTGAAATAGGCCAGGGACGAAAAACCGCATGCCTGGCTTATCTGGGTTAAAGTCAGTTTATTTTCCACTAATAGTTTTTCCGCATGTTCGAGCCTGATATAGTTTAGAAAGTTTTGGAAGCTGAGTCCTGATGTATTCTTTATGAGATGAGATATGTAATACGGATTAAGGTATACAACGTTGGAGAGGTCTTCCAAGGTGATTCTCTGGTCGTAGTTTAAATAGATGTATTTTATGATCTTGTATAATCGGCTCAGATCTATGTCGTTGGGGCTGCCGTAATCAGCCTTGAATTTGTTGTCTTCTATAAAGAAACCCTGGAATTGATTTACAAGGGTGAAAACAAGATCATTTATGCATTCCATCAACAGGGGATGATTGTTTGGTTCGTTGAAATAGGTCAGGGCGGTTTTGGCAACGTAATGCTTAAGTACCGAGACTTTTTTCTGCAGATCCTGATATTTTAATGTTGAAGACTTTCTGTAATCTTCGCAGGCAAAGATCATATAGTCGATGTCGGGATAAAGGTCTGTAAAGAACTGGAGATTAATGTACATGTCAAGCATCAGAATGTCCTCGGATGAATCGAAAATCCGATGCATGTCCGTAGTATCTACGATTAACAAATCTCCTTCTTTGAGGGTATAGAGTACATTATGTATTTGGCACTTGGTTGTACCTTTTAATGCAAACAGCATTTCCATTTCGTTGTGGTAGTGGAAATACTCTTCTGCGACGTTGGAAAAAGAAATGGTGAAGGGAAGATCGCTTTTGTATTCTACAGTTTCCAGCAACATTCTTTCCAGCCCCCTGAATCGAAAATCTTTTTTGCTAAAAAATATATCAAATCTTGCGATTATTGTGTCTGAGCGATTCGCAATAAAAATAGACCATTCTGACAATTCTGTCGTTTCAATATTTTGTTTGTTTAATTATAATCTAATTAACTTTATAAATCAAAAATAAGTGTGGAGAGGTGAAATTTTAATGAAAAAGATATTAATTCTGGGAGTGGGAGCGCAAGGGTCGACGGTTGCCCGACGTATGGATGAAGAGCCGAAAGTGGCAGAGATTATTTGCGCGGATTACGATGAAAAGGCAGTAAATGAACTTGTCAAAGAGTTGAAAAAAGCCAGAGGCATGAAGATTGATGCCAGCAAAAAAGAGGAAATCGTAGCGGCTGCAAAAGGCGTGGATTTAATTATCAATGCATTGCCCTTGGCTTTCGGCCCCAACGTGTTAGAAGCGGCTATCGAGGCTAAGACGAACTATCAGGACTTTGCTGCCACGGATGCGCTTACGGATAACTGGGTTGAGGGTATTAAACTTATGTACACCGAGTATAGCAGGCGCTTTGCAGAAAACGGCAAAACCGCCATTATCGGTACAGGATCTGCACCGGGCTTGATCTGCGTCGTGGCAAGGAACGCCATGCGTTATCTGGATACTTGTGAAACGATCTATAATATCGTATACGAAGGCGTGGAGGCAAAGAGATTCCTCCCCTTCTGGTGGTCACCGATCACGGCGTTGTCTGATATGAGCGAAGACGCCTATGCCTATGTAAACGGAGAGATAATTAGGACAAAGCCTTTCAGCGATCCAATATATAGAAAATACGACTATCTGGACGAGGAAGTCAAGCTTGTAGAACACGCACACGATGAGCCGTTACATATGGGCTTGAACGCAGAAAAATTCTTTAAAGGAGCAAAGAATATTTACTTCAAGTACGGAGGAGCAGGCGTAAACTTCTCAGAACCTTTGTATCGCGCCGGCCTGCTGTCTCGTGAACCCGTAGAAGTCGATGGAGTTAAGGTGATTCCTTTCAACTTTGTGCTCAAGCACCTGCCGCCGGCTCCGAAATACAAAGAAGAAATCAAAGAAATCATCGAAGAGGGCCTCGTTTCCGATACAGGCGCCATGGTGGTTGAAGCCATAGGTACAAAAGACGGCAAAAAAGTCTTAGTGGAGTCCCATGTGTTTGCTCCTGGTCTCGTCGAATCCTTTGAAAGGTCAGGACTTACAGCTGAAATGTATTTGACAGGTCAGGGAGGCGCTCTGTTTACGAAAATGTTTGTCGAAGACCTGTATACGCAAAAAGGATTGATCTCATCCGACATGCTTACATTTGAGCAAGTAGACTACTATCTGGAACAGGCTAAGAAATTAGATATTACTGTAAATGTTGAAGTTAAAGAACTTTAATAACCGACATATGGCTTGATTGCATCGATCGACAGAAAGCAAATTAATAGTAGTAACCCAGGCCACGGGATTGACCCGTGGCCTGATCAATTGCACAACATGTTGAAAAAGTGTAAGAGAGCAACTACAATATAACAGGTGCAAACTTGTATTTGGTGCCAGACACCAAATACAACTTGATACCAAATACAGCTTTAGGAGATGAAACAGTGACATTAACGGAGGCAAAGGAGCTGGTGGCCCAGTCGGGCCGTATGCTTCTCGAGGAAAGACTGGCTGCCCGTACCTGGGGCAACATTAGCTGCCGCGTAGACGAGGATAGAATAGTAATAACGCCCAGCGGGCTCGGCTATGAAGCGATGAGACCTGAAGATGTCGTATCGATGAGCATGAGCTCAGGGGAATGGGAAGGACGTCTAAAACCTTCTTCCGAAAAAGGAGTTCATATTGCCGCGTATCGGACGCTGCCCGATGCCCGGTTTGTGATACATACCCATCAGACATATGCTTCTGCAATAGGACTGACAGGCATGGATGATCTTGCGCTAACAGAAGAAGAGCGCACCGCCTTGGGCGGTATTGAAGCTGCGGGCTACGCTTTACCGGGGACGAAGAGATTAGCTAATAACATTGAAAAAGCATTTCGAAAAGGAGCCCATGTGGTCCTGTTAGTGCGTCACGGCGTAGTCATTGCGGCAAGTGATCGAGAAGAGGCTTTCCGCCGTGCTCGGCTGCTGGAAACCGTCTGCCGGCGGGCTTGTAAAGGCCAGCCTGCGGATGAAATCACTCATGACGAACAAATGGCAAAGAACCTCATGGCTTCGATGAGTAAAGCATTTAAGAATGTATGCCATACAGGAGCTGCTCCTGTTTTGGCCTGTGCGTCTGCAGGAAAACCTATCCCTGCCCAGTTGGATGATATGGCCCAGATGATAGGGTCACGCATCATGGTGGCGGAGGCGAAAGAGAAGGCCATCCAGGATGCCCTTGGCAAGGAAGCAGTCGTATTGGTTCCGGGAATCGGTGCTATATGTCGCGGACTCACGGAGCTGGACGCAAAAGCCCTATGCCTGTTGGCGGAAAAGGCCTGCATATGCTGGCTTCACACTCAGGCCCTGGAAGTGAACACAAAGCTGTCATGGTTTGATACCATGCTTATGCATTGGATCTATCTGATGAAATATTCTAAAGCTGCAGGAGCTTAAACCCTTTACCTCCCCGCCGGTTATGAGTAAAATGGCTATTGACTTATACTTTGAAAGCGGGTATTATCGAGTATAACATCGAGTTAAATAAACTTGAAAGATGATGATCGGAAAGAAGTAGATGCATGCCGACTTTACAGAGAGTTGCCGGTTGGTGAGAGGCGCAAAGGAGAATTGCATCGAATACATTCCGGGAGTTGCGGGCTGAAGGAAATTTTTCTGTGTAGGCCTTGCCGGGAGCGCCCGTTACAGTGCCAGGGTGTGTTAGCACTCGCTGAGGTAAACGTCGTGAGACGTTTATGAACTGAGGTGGTACCACGGAATTTCCGTCCTCTGAATTTTATATTCGAGGACGATTTTTAATTTATAGGGAGGAAATATGGTTATTACGGAAATTCTTGAAAGGAATGCGTCATTGTTCGGTGATGAAGTCTGTCTGGTGGAGATAAATCCGGATATCAAGGAATGTAAGGCGGACTGGAAAGAATATGATTTGGTGGAAACGGATCCGGCCCGCAAATATCGCCGCGAGATGACATGGCGCGAATTTGACGATAAGGCCAATCGATTTGCCAATTTTCTGCTGGACAGAGGTCTGCAAAAGGGCCACAAAGTAGCTATTTTACTGATGAATTGCCTGGAATGGCTACCCATTTATTTCGGCATCCTCAAGACAGGGGCGATAGCCGTTCCGTTGAATTATCGATATACTGCCGAAGAAATTAAATATTGTCTCGATTTGGCGGAATGCGATGTCATTGTATTCGGGCCGGAATTCAATGAGCGAATTGACGCAATAAAAGATGATATTCCAAATGTCAAAATGCGCTTATTCGTTGGACAAGGACGTCCGCGTTTTTCGGAAAGCTACTATGCGCTGACCGCCTGTTGCTCTTCGGTAAGCCCGAGGATCAAGCTGAGCGAGAAGGACGATGCGGCCATCTATTTTTCGTCGGGAACCACTGGTTTTCCCAAAGCAATATTGCACACGCATCTAAGTCTGATAACGGCCTGTGAGGTGGAAATGTACCATCACAAGCAGACGCGGGAGGACAATTTTCTCTTAATTCCACCCCTTTATCATACAGGCGCGAAAATGCATTGGTTTGGCAGCCTGCTTTCAGGAAGCAAAGCTGTATTGCTGCGGAGCACGATGCCGGAACATATAATCAAAGCCGTTTCCGATGAAAAAATTACTATAGTCTGGCTGCTTGTGCCCTGGGCACAGGATATCCTCGATGCAATTGAGCGAGGCGACATTAAGCTGGAAGACTACCAGCTGTCCCAGTGGAGATTGATGCACATTGGCGCGCAGCCGGTTCCGCCAAGTCTGATTCGTCGCTGGAAGCATTATTTCCCGAACCATGATTACGATACAAACTATGGATTGTCTGAGGCTATAGGTCCCGGCTGTGTCCATCTTGGGATTGAAAATATTCATAAAGTCGGGGCAATAGGAAAGGCCGGTTACAGCTGGCAGCTGAAAGTGGTGGATGAAAAGGGAAATCCTGTGAAACAAGGTGAAGTGGGTGAACTCTGCGTGAGAGGACCGGGTTTAATGAAGTGCTATTATAGAAACCCGGAAGCGACGGCGGCTGTGTTGAAAGACGGTTGGCTCTATACAGGCGACATGGCCCGCATCGATGAGGACGGCTTCGTGTATCTGGTAGATCGCAAGAAAGATGTAATCATCAGCGGTGGTGAAAACATCTACCCGGTGCAGGTGGAGGATTTCCTAAGGGGTCATCATGCAATAAAAGATGCGGCTGTGATCGGAGTTCCCGATAAGCGTCTGGGCGAAATTGCCGCGGCTATTATAGAGGTAAAACCCGGCTTCTCCTGTACCGAAGAGGAGATTATGGAGTTCTGCCTGGATCTGCCCCGGTATAAGCGCCCGAGAAAGATAATATTTGACAGTATCCCGCGGAATCCTACGGGTAAAATCGAAAAACCGCGACTTCGGGAAAAATATTGCGGTCTGAATATCGTCGAAGTGCAGACGACAAGCTGAGGAATTCACAATAGCGAAAGATTTACATATTTTACCGATTGTTTACAGCCCCCGAAATCCTGTAAAGTACAGGAAAAGGGGGCTATATTATGTTATCAAAAAGACTCTTGAAAAAAACGATTCCTATTATTATTATTGTCGCACTTTGTTTTCTATGGTATGGGAAACCACATTCTTTTTCTGCAGAAGGTTCGCAGGAGAGCTTTCGAAGCGCAAATCTTCGTTACAATATGTCTTATGTATATTTCGGCAGCTCAGGCTTGTATGTTCAACATGTGGACCGGACCGGCGGCAGCCTGGATGAAATCTCGCCTAACTATTTCAATCTGAACAAGGACGGAACCCTTGCGCTGACTCCGGCAGTAGAGCAGGCTTTTGTTGATGAAATGCATCGCCGGGGCATTTTAGTGGTTCCGTTTTTGAGCAATCACTGGGACAGAGAATTGGGACAGGACGCACTTGCAAACAGAAAGAAACTGGCAGATCAAATAGCGGAAGCCGTAGAAAGGTATAATTTGGACGGCATCAATGTGGATTTGGAAAACCTTACGGAGTATGAAAGAGATCAATATACGGACTTTATTCGTCTACTGAGGGAGAAGTTGCCTGACGAAAAGATTGTTGCCGTATCCGTCGCCGCAAACCCCTACGGCACAACAACCGGATGGAAAGGATCTTATGATTACGAGGCTTTGGGTAATTACAGTGATTATCTGATGATCATGACCTATGATGAACACTATCAGGGCGGTGATCCGGGACCCGTTTCCAGTCTGGACTTTGCGGAAAAATCTATTCAATACGCGTTGACCAAAGTCTCCAAGGAAAAGATTGTTTTAGGTATCCCCTTTTATGGACGCATATGGAAAAACCATGGCGGTTTCCCAAAGGGGGAAGGTATCGGTAATGAGGAAGCCCGGATGCTCATTAGCAAATTCGGAGGAAGGGTCATCTTCGATTCGGATTCTTCAAGTCCTTATGCTACGATTACGGTGAAAGAGAAAGATCAAAAACCCGTAATTAACGGGCAATCGATTGATGCGGGTACATACACCATTTGGTTTGAAAACGGAGAATCCATAAAGCGAAAGCTGCAGCTTGTAGAAAAATACGATATTAAAGGCACCGGAAGCTGGAGCCTTGGACAGGAGACTGGGGATACTTGGGATTACTATAAGCTTTGGCTAAACGGTTGTCATTTCACCGATGTGGGAAAACATTGGGCAAGAGATTACATATTGCGGGCATATAAAAAGAACTGGATTAAGGGCGTGACGCAAACTTCCTTCGCTCCGGATAGACCTCTTATCCGTGCAGAAGCTTCAGTAATGTTGGTGCGGTTGTTAAAGCTGCCCTTGCTACAGGAAGAAGAAAACTCATTTTCAGATGTTTTAGGACATTGGGCTCAAAGGGAAATCAATACCGCACAACATCATGGCATCGTGGCAGGAGTTGAAGACGGCAAGTTCCAACCGGATGCAACCATTACAAGAGAGCAAATGGCCGTCATGCTGAGCAACGTTCTTAACAAGCTGTCTATAACTGAAAAGGGACAACCTATAGCATTTTCCGATGTGAGCATGAATTCCAATCCCTGGTCCTGGCAGGCCATAGGGAGGATTAGCAAGTACGGGATCGCTACCGGGTTTGAAGACGGCAGCTTTCGTCCGAAAGAACAGCTTTCCAGAGCTCAAATGACCGTAATGCTAGGGGAACTGGAGAGAACCATAGCCGACAGCGCAAAGTGACAAATTACTCTGGATATACTTTCTATTCGACATATCTGACAGTCATATTATATAATATAACCAAGGCAGGGCAGTCCCGTTCGTCGCAGAGCTGCCCTTGTTTGTAAGCCGTTGTACACACAGGATGCCCAACGCAAAGACAGCATTAGATTTGTAGAGCGGGCGGCAAAAAGAATTTAGCAGATAAGGGGATAGAATAGTAAATAAATGAAGAAGCAAAAGAAAAAACAAAAAAGTAGATGGGTTTTGCATATCATCCTTTTGGTTGTTGCGGGACTCATTATCTATGGCCTGTTTTACCATGGCAGCGACGGAACGGAAGGCGAGGGGCCGGGAAGTCCGCTTCCTCCTTCGCAAGAAGAACCTGTCCTGGAAGAACCCCATGAGGAACCTGGTGAAAATCCCGAACCCGGCGATAAGCCCGTTACAGACCCGGAACAAGAGGACCCTGTTTCCGAGTCTGAACCGTCCGGTTCGAAGTATACAATTTACGCCGGCCAGCAACTAATTATACCTGTAAACGGGAATGGAGAAGCGGCAGAATCCATCGTCATAAACTCGGGAATCATTTCGTCCGAAGAAAAACAGATTGCCCTCACCTTTGATGCCGGATGGCTTTTTGATCAAACGATAGATCTGCTTAATGTTTTGGATGACTATCAGGTAAAGGCAACCTTTTTCCTCCGGGGAAAATGGGTGGAGGATCATCCTGACTTGGCTAAGGAAATTTTGAAAAGAGGCCACAGTGTAGAGAATCATTCTCTGACTCACGGCCATATGAAGCAGATGACCGACGAAGAAGTAAGGAACGAAATGGTTATGTCCACTAAAATCATCGAAGAGGTGACGGGGTACAGGCCTTATCTGTTCCGTCCACCTTTTGGCGAATACGATAACAGGATTTTGCGGATTTTGGCGCAGCAAGGATATCCTTATACGGTGAAATGGACCGTGGACAGCCTGGACTGGGCGGAAGAGTTAAATGGTCAGAAGATAACAGAACAATATCTGATTGAAAGAGTGCTTAGGGGAGCATCGGATAAGGGCATCGTTCTCATGCACGTAGGAGGCTATCAAACTGTTAATGCCTTGCCCGAAATCATTGAAGGGTTGCGTAAAGACGGATATAAACTTGTAAAGGTGAATGATATGCTTCCACCCTTGCAAGGGCAAACCCCAAAGATCTATACGGTTGAGAAAGGCGATACCCTTATCAGCATAGCAAGAAAGTATGGCACAACGGTGGAAGAAATTGTGAAGGCCAACTCGCTGCAATAACCTCGTATCTTACGGATAACAGGAAAGAATAAATAAAGTGCACCCCTGTGAGACGGGGTGCCTTTGTTATCAGGAGAAAGAGTGATTAATCGTCGCAAAGACCGATTGCCAGAGCGCTCAAGTCCGGCTTTACAACTCTCAGGAATTCAAACTCGCCTTCAAAATCCCGTCCTGTCACCACTATTTTGTACTCGCAGCAACCGGGGCATGCCCGATCGCAGAAGGTGACAGTGAAGGGCTCGCTGATTTCCACTTCTAATTCATCGATATTGTTTTCGACATCGAACTCCTTTAAATATCTCCATGTCTGTAGGGTTTCTTCCGTTCCGTTGCAGTTACGGATCAATTTGAACAGTAAATCTACTTCAACTTCGTGCTCGGCGCCTTCTTCGTCTTCAGCCTCAAAGGCAACCAAGCTTGAAAACTCTATTTTCACAATTGGCCGTTTTAAGCATGTTGTGTCAATAATGACACGGTCAAGAACGAATTCCTGGTCGCATTCAACTTCTCCGTCATCTATTTCAAATATGGCATCCTGAGGCCTATGACCGCATTCAAAGAGTATTTTTTTTGGTTCCTGGCGTCTACTGAATCCATGCCCGTTCCGGCAGCATTCGTCTACGACATTATCTATCCGGTTTAGGCAAAGGTGGATCCCATCTCTTGCATATTCCATTTAAGATGCTCCTTTGCTTGATTTATTCGTATTTGAGAATAAAATTCTCTTCCATATTTTATGTAAGGCGAGGGCGAAATGTTCGGCCACATTCATGAGGCCGGCAGGCCATATTAAGTGCGTGAACTGAGGTATTTGAAAGACTAATCTAAAAAATTGGTAAAATTATAAAAGTTATGTAGATTAATTTAACAATTAGTGATAAGATAATAAATAGCGAATATACAGCAGCATGCATTTTGTAAACAGCATTTTGCATGCAGTTGATAATTATGTACAAAGGAGTGTGAGAGTATGTATACCTGTGATGTCAAGCGAATGGAGGACAAGATCAAGACATTCAGCCAGTTTGGTGCTACCGGCAAAGGCGGTATTACCAGGTATTCCCTGTCTCCGGAGGCACTGATGGCGAGAGCCGAGTTCAGGAAGAGAATGGAAGCTATCGGAGCGACTATTGAAGTTGACGATGTAGGGAACATGTATGCGACCATTCCCGGTTCCGATCCTGACGCCAAGAGAATAGTTATGGGTTCTCACGTAGACTCAGTCAGAAACGGGGGCAATTACGACGGTATTCTCGGCGTAATGGGTGCTATGGAAGTGTTGGAAACCGTTGTTGCAAACAATATCCCGCACAAGCATCCTCTCACGGCGATGATCTGGACCAACGAAGAAGGTTCTCTGTATCCACCGGCCATGATGGTTTCCGGTATAGTGTGCAATGATTATCTGCCGCCGGAAATTGCAAAGAATTTCAAGTTTGAAAATATGATGGCTTCCAAGAGCGTTCTGGATCCCACAAAGACCTTCGGCGAAGCATTGGAAGCTTCCGGTTACAAAGGTGATAAGAAATATAGATTAAATCCGGATCAATATGCAGCCATGTTTGAGCTTCATATCGAGCAAGGCCCGATTCTGGAAGATGCGGGTAATGATGTGGGCGTGGTGGACTGCGTTCTCGGTATGTTCAACTATCGTATCAAATTCTACGGGCAAGCAGCTCATGCAGGTACTTTCCCGATGCACAAGAGAAAGGACGCTCTCTATGCTGCTGCTCAGGCCCTGTGCTATCTCCATGAGGAGATCGATAAATTAGGAAGACCCGAGCTTGTTTACACCACAGGTGAAATACTTTGTCATCCTTGCGTGCATACCGTAATTCCCGATTTTGTAGAATTCTCTTTGGACGTAAGACATGAGGATCCCAAAGTACGCGAACAGGTTCTGGAAATCGTAAAGAGTCTTCCCACCAGAGAATGGGCAGGATGCAAGTGCGAGATTCAGGAAGCCTGGAAGAGAGATACGGTTTATTGGGACGAGAGACTGGTAGGATTTGTTGAGGAATCTGTCAAAGAATTAGGCTACAAGTATCAGCACATCAACTCCGGAGCGGGACACGATGCCCAGTTTGTCAGCTATATGATGCCGACCACAATGATCTTTGTCGCGTCAAAGAATGGTCTGTCCCATTGCGAGGAAGAGTATTCCTCGCCGGAGCAGTGCACAATGGGAGCCAGCGTCATGCTGAATGCCGTACTCAAAGCGGACGCCACCCTGTAAACATACCGGTATAGATGCGAATCGAATATTGTTTTGACTCGTTTTGATCGAAGCCGCAGCGATTGCTGCGGCTTCTTCAATACCTGTACATTCGACGGCCTGTACATAGCACCTTGCTATTTAATGCCGGCAGTAATAGAATGGAAACTAGAGATTAATGAATTTTGAAGGCATTGTATTGAACGGATGTGAGGTGCTTTCTTGTTTAAAGTTTATATAGGCAAATTGATCTTTCGTTTATGTGTTTTTCTTGCGATCCTATGGATCTATTTTTATCGGATTGATTTGATTGACCACTTTCTCGCGCCGCAATTTGGACGCGTTTCTCCGTTGCATGTTATATGGATCATGCTGATGGCAGGAATGATCCTGCAAATGTTCCCCCAGGACAAAATCAATAGAATAACAATGGGCAGCAGAAAGCAATTCTCTCGTACGTACTCTCCGCCAGAAGAAGGGTATGACAAAGAAGCGCTGTACGAATATACACTTAGGAATAACATCAAAAGTTGGATCGTTCTGCTGGTATGGATTGCGCTGAACAGTATCGTGGCATTGTTCTATCTGCTTGAGATAATTGGCGCTAAAGAATTGATTTTGCTTTCTATGTTCTACTATGTGGCAGATCTTATTTGTGTGGTTTTATGGTGTCCTTTTCAGTCCTTCATCATGAAGAATCGCTGCTGCATAAATTGCAGAATTTTTAACTGGGGTCACTTTATGATGTTCACACCTATGCTCTTTATTAAAAACTTCTTCACCTGGAGCCTGTTTTTCACCTCGATTATTGTGCTTATCCGCTGGGAGATTACATACGCTTACCATCCTTATCGTTTTTGGGAAGGATCCAACATAAATCTCCGGTGTGAGTATTGTAATGAGAAAATGTGCAGGATTAAAAAACCCCTCAATAATAAACGAGGGATTGTGAGTTAACTGTTATTTTAAAAACGAGAATGGGTATATAAGTGGATAATCAGAGTGGTGTTATATTTGTGTACTTGTATGTTCTGTCAATAATAAGTTTGAGGAAAAGGAGATAGAGAGATAACATGAAAAGGGTAGAAATCAGGAAAGATTGGTATTGGGTCGGGAATCTTAATCCTGAACTGAGAGTTTTCGACGTCATAATGGAGACCGAGTTTGGCACCTCATACAATGCATATATCCTGAAAGGATCCGAAAAGACCGTACTCTTTGAAGCTACCAAACTGAAGTTTTATGACGAATTTGTAGAAAAGGTCCAATCTATAGTACCTATTGAACAAATCGATTATTTGGTTGTGAGTCATACAGAGCCGGATCATACCGGCGTCATTGAGAAACTGTTGGACATTCATCCCGGGTTGAAAATCGTTGCTTCTCCCACCGGCATCGGCTTTATGAAGGAAATCTGCAATAGGGATTTCACTGAAATTGCGGTAAAGGACGGAGACGAAATCAGCCTCGGAAACAAGACGTTGCGATTCATTCACGCTCCCAATCTTCATTGGCCGGATACTATATTCACCTATGTTCCGGAAGACAAAACCCTGGTTACCTGCGATGCCTTCGGAGCGCATTTCTCCTTTGACGGGATCACCAATGACAAACTGGCAGCTGCAGGTCAGGAAGAAAATTACTTCAAAGCAATGCGCTATTATTTCGATACGATTATGAAGCCTTTTAAATCTTTCCTGCTCAAGGGCATTGCTAAGATCGAGGATTTAGAAATTGAAACCATATGTCTCGGTCATGGACCGGTTCTCGTGAAAGATCCATGGAAGAATGTGGAGCTCTATAAGCAGTGGGCACTGGAGTCCAATCCCAACACCAAGAAAACCGT
>DGEG01000017.1 GCA_002385825.1 Firmicutes bacterium UBA3932
AACTTCATTTTACAATTCGCCAGTGGAAATTCCTTAATTCTTTTAGAGAGAAAATTTATCATCCAGAACTTCTCTTTGGGTCAGGCGAAATCTTAGAACGCATCAAGAACCATCCCATGGCACTGTGGAAGTGCTCACAGAAGTAACCATTCATTTCTTTTTTAGTATATACTCTTCGAGGAGCCTATCATCCAATTCTTCAAGCCATCTCTCCAAGCTCTCACCAAGGTTTAGTAAAATCATCTTGCCTAAATGGCGAATAAACCTTTGCCCATTAAAAAAGCAAGCCATTAGACTTGCTAAAATCTGGAGCGGGTGAGGAGAATCGAACTCCCGCCTTAGCCTTGGGAAGGCCACGTTCTACCATTGAACTACACCCGCAGGTTCATGACTCGAGTTTCATAATACCGCAGATTCGGCTGTTTTTCAATATGATTTCGGAAAAAATTTCAGCTGTTAATTTCCGCCTCCGCCACAAACACTACTCGTGTAAAGACGATTATCAAATGACGGAGGCAAGAAGCATGCGGCAAGTTTTTGAGTATTTAACTGTTTTTCTGTTAGGGGCATCGGCTTACTGTATACTTGAAATTTTATTTAGAGGTTTTACCCATTGGACCATGTTCATCGCCGGCGGCTTGTGCTTTACGATACTGTACCATATATTTAACGGAAACAGATCACTCCCTCTCTGGAAATACTGCCTCATAGGCGCTTTGGTCATCACCGGCATCGAATTCCTGTTCGGTTGCGTTTTCAACCTGGCCTTGGGCTGGAACGTATGGGATTATTCCCGTTATCCCCTCCATGTCATGGGGCAGATCTGCCTGGCCTATACGCTGCTTTGGTTTCTGCTATCAGCGCCTATCCTCTGGATCGCCAAGAGATTAAAAAGGAAATTAAGCAGATATGTGTCCATGTGATAACAACACTCCGGTAAATAACCATCGGGGTTTCAACGGGTGGTTCAGGATCAGTCTTCCGTATATTCTCTGACCGTTTCTTCTCCTCGCAAGATACGCAGGGCTCCCAGTGTCAGGGCTTCCATCTCGTTTTCTCCCGGGTAGACTACAACGGGAGCGATAAAAGACACCCTCTTAATCACCATATCGGTAATCATCTTCGAAAAGGCCACCCCTCCCGTCAAAATGATCGCATCGATTGGACCTTCGAATACGGTACAAATATTGCCGATTCCTTTTGCAATCTGGTAGCCCATGGCTTCATATACCAGCCTTGCACGTTCATCTCCGGCGGCTATCCGCTTTTCGATCTCGCGGCAATCGGCGGTTCCCAGGTGAGCCTTCAGCCCCCCTCCCCCCTGATCTTTCTCAATACTTCTTCCTTGGTATATTTACCGGAATAACAGAGTTCTACAATGAAGTTAAGAGGAACGCTGCCGGAACGCTCGGGTGAAAAGGGACCTCCGTCATCGCTTATTGAATCTATTATCCTTCCCTTCTGATGCGCACTGATAGATATGCCGCCTCCAAGATGAGCAACAATCAAATTATAATCCTTGTAATCTCCGCCTCGCTCCTTGGCGTATTTTCTCCCCATGGCTTTGGAGTTGAGCACATGGCAGAAATTTCTGCGATAATATTCGGGAAAGCCGGTTACCCTGGCATGATCACAGAACTCATCAGCGGATACGGCATCGTAGATATAGGCGGGAATGCCCAACGGCTCTGCAATTGCAGCCGCTATAAGCGCTCCGAGATTTGAAGCGTGATCCACAACCTTCTCACTGTAAATCAGCCGTTTCATATTTTCGTTAACCAGATATCCCCCCGCATGAATCGGAGGAAACATCCCCCCGCGTCCGACTGCCGCGGAAAGCTCCGACAGATCCGTATTCTGCCTCTCCAACTCCTTCCGTACCGCTTCCAGGCGAAAACCCAGCTGTTCCGTAACTTTCCCGTAACCTTTCAGTTCCTCGGTACTGTGCTCGATGTTTGTACAGAACACCTCACGCTCGTCTTCATAAAGAGCCACCTTCGTACTGGTAGATCCGGGGTTTATCGACAAAATCTTAAACATCATGCCTTATCACCTCGCAATTGCCGCCGCCAGGGCGATGGAATTTAACTTCCCCTCGGCGTTTTCCGCGCGGGATGTCATAATAATGGGATAATCCGCGCCGAGAATCACCCCTGCCATTTTTGCCCCGGCGCAGTAGATCAGAGTCTTTCCCACCATATTTCCCGCTTCGATATCCGGCACGATAAAGAGATCCGCTTCTCCGGCAATCCTGCTGTCAATACCTTTGTGAACAGCCGCATCCCTGCTCAAAGCCACGTCCATGGTCATCGGGCCTTCCAAAATGCATCCGGGAATTTCTCCTTTTGCCCACATTGCCGCCAGGTTCGCCGCGTCCACTGTCGCCGGCATCTTCTCATCTATTTTTTCGTTTGCCGTCAATACGGCAACTTTAGGTATGGCAATACCCAACCGATGCAGCGCTTCCACCGCGTTGAGAACGATCCGTTGTTTTTCTTTTACACCGGGAGCGATGTTCATTCCTCCATCGGAAAAAAACAGTAGCCTGTTAAATCCCGGTACTTGAAAAGACGCCAAGTGGTTGAGAAACACTTGTCCGCTTCCTTCTTTTTCTTCTTTCAGGACTGCCCGAAGAAAAACGCTGCTGTTTACAAGGCCTTTCATCAACAAGTCCGCTTCTCCGGATTTAACAAGTTGCACCCGCTTTTCTGCATGCCGACTCTTCATCCGATTCGTGGACAATCGGAATTGGGGAAGGAAATCCTTCCTCCCCCAATATCTTCTCAATGCGCTTTTGGTCTCCAACAAAGACGGCCCTTGCAAGACCTTCTTTACAGGCGGACATAATGGTTCGCACCACTTCCCGGTCCTGAGCCACCGCCACGCTCACCATGGGCGGTTTGGCACTTTTTAGGTTCTTCCGTATTTGTGCATAGTCGTAAAGCACCTGCATTCCTCCCCGTTCTTCGTATCGGACCTCATACTATATCAGCTTTTCCATAGGCTCTTGGTTTTTATATGCATTCAGGAGGCGGGAAGATTTCGATACATCGCCTATTAAGATGCCGCCGGCGAATCTATTGTTAACAAAGTACAGTTTCTCATAGGTTCCCTTGGCTTCGTCATATATTTCAACGCTCTTATATTTCTTTTCGGGATTCCCTCCCGGGTCGCCCACCGAGAACAGGGATGTGCCCATTCCGTTAAATGCCGTAGCCGGGGTAATGGTCTTGTAAACCGCTTCTTCTCCCGCTGCATTGGCGCCGGCAACCTTGCCCATATCAATGGCTTGGTTCCAGAGTCCAAAGCTCTTTCCTTCAAAGGATGCACAATCTCCGCAAGCATAAACATCTTTAGCGCTGGTCTCCATCCGCTCATTGACTAGGATAAAGCGGTCTACTTCCACACCGGATTTCTGAGCGAGATCCACATTCGGCCTGATTCCCGCCGAAAAAACAACCATTTGCGCCGGCAACTCTGATCCGTCATTAAGCTTAACGCCTGCTACCTTTCCGTTTTCACCGATGACTCCGGAACACCCGATGCCTCCGTTAACTGCAATGCCGGCCTTCTCAGCATAATCCCGAATCAGTTGGGAACCCTTAACATCCAGTTGTTTATTCATCAGATATTCGGAATTCTGAATAATTGTAACATCCTTGCCCGCTTTGCGGATTTCCCAGGCCGCTTCCAGACCCAGAACGCCTCCTCCGACGACTACAACTTCTTTTACCTTGGGTAGATATGCCTGTAGTCGTTCCACATCCTTCAAGGAACGGATGGCAAATACGCCTTCCAGATCCACCCCATCCATGGCAGGCACATTAGACCTCGCTCCGGTGGCAAGTATCAATTTGCCGTAAGTACGAGTTTCTCCGTTAGACAAGGTCAGGGTTTTTTCTTCGGTATTGATTTCTGTTACCGTGGTTCCTAATGTGACTTTTATATTGTTCTCCTTATACCAGCTTTCCGGTTTAATATAGAAATGCGGGGAATCCATTTTTGAAAGGATGCCTTTTGTTAACATGGGTCTGTTATACCCGAGCACCTCTTCCGATGAAATGATTTCGATATCCGCCACGGGATTTCTCTTGCGGATTTCTACGCAAGCGGCAGTTCCTGCAGCACCATTGCCGATTATGATAATCTTTTCCTCCTTTGACGACTTGAATTCCGTATCGGAGGATTTCAGCTCGACGAATTGATCCGGGCCAACTCCACAGACGGGACAAGCCTCAGGAGGTTTAGGTCCTTCAACCACTTCGCCGCAGACGATGCATTTCCATTTTCGTTTCGTGTCATCTGCCGGCTTCACCGGATCTACAATTTTACCCGCAAGGACAGACTTTCCGAAATTGTATCCGAATTCATATGCTTCCTGCAGCTGAGCTTCGTTGGGTTTGAACTTTATTCTCAATCCCTTTTCATACACTTTCATTCGAAGCTGCGAGAGCCTCTGAATGATGTTGGGTACGCCTTCTCCGCTCCACCCGTAGGAACCGAAAGCCGAAGCGATCTTCCCGCCGTGGGTTCTCGCCAGCATGGAAGTGGTCAGATCCCAAATCGGTTTAAGAGCATCGCCTACAATGGTAGGAGTTCCGAACAGAATGCCGTCGGCCCAATATAGCTCGTCCAAAACTTTTTTGCTGTCCGCGTCTACCATGTCATAGCTTCTTACATCGATATCCCCCGCAGCCCGTATACCCTCTTCAATTTTCTTAGCAATTTCACCCGTATACCCATAAGCGGACACATAGGGAATTATTACGGTTTTCTTGGTGTTGGGATTG
>DGEG01000126.1:0-1897 GCA_002385825.1 Firmicutes bacterium UBA3932
ACGGGTATAAAAGCTACATTTGCGCCGGCGAGAAACATCACCAGTCCTGCAAATGTATATATCATGCCTACAGCTATCTTGATAAGCTGTGGCTTGGACAGCTTGAGAACCGTCAATTGAAATATAATGAAGAAGGCGACAATAGGGCATAAAGCTATCAGCACGTGTTTGCCAAATACATGGAATCCGTTGGCCAAAACCCATATTAGTTCCCGAAGGTCGGAAATATCCGTGAATACCTCAGACCCATAGTGAATGGAAGATGAATTAAAAAACAGACCCATTATCATAACGGCAATGATGGGACCTATGGAGCAGAGGGCCACCAGGCCGAAGCTGTCGTCGTGGGAACTCTTACCACCCAAAACGGAAGACAAACCCACGCCCAGCGCCAGAATGAAGGGCACGGTAATCGGTCCGGTAGTAACGCCTCCCGAATCAAAAGCTACCGCCAGATAGGTTTCGGATGTAAAGGCGGTCATAACGAAGATTAAAATATAAAAAACTATGAATAACAGATTCAAAGGTATCTGATAGAGTATTCGAAGAAATGACATTGCCAGGAAAAAACCCACGCCGGCTGCGACGGAGGCGATGAGGATATAATTGGGAACGGAAGGAACCTGTTCCGCCAAGACCTGAAGGTCAGGCTCGGCAGCAGTAATCATGGCGCCGAGCAAGAAGCAAATGGGAAGCAAAATCCAAAGCTTGTTCGTCTTTGTTAAATGTGAACCAATCAGTTCGCCCATAGGCATCATGGCTACATCTGCGCCCAGGCTGAACAGCCCCATGCCTAAAATAAGAACAAGGGCTCCCGCCCAAAAAAGCATAATCGTTCCCCAAGGCATGGGAACGATAGTTAATTGGAGCACAGCAACAATGCCTGCAATAGGCGCTACAGACATGATGGATTCCTTGATTTTGCCCCAGAGTTTTTCCAAGCGATCTCCCCTTCCGGAAGGAATCGGTATGAAAATACCGTTAGAGTCCAAACAAATAATTAATACGACTACTGTAAAAATATTTCATCATTATTTCTTTTAGTTGTCAATTGCTTTTTCAAAAGGCGCCTAACGGTTTTTACGCTTTTAAAAAGCCATATTTATGGTATAATACTATAGTTACAATGGAGGTGTCTATGAGGATTTTAGTAACTAACGACGATGGAATTAAGGCTGAAGGCATTCAGCATTTAACAGCTGCCTTGGCCTCTGTTGCAGAGGTCTTTGTTTTTGCTCCCGATACTCAGCGCAGCGCCTGCGGCCACGGGATTACGGTTACGGTTCCCATCACGGTAAGCGAATACCATATGCCCGGCGCAACTAAGGCCTGGTCCGTTTCGGGAACGCCGGCGGATTGCGTCAAGCTTGGGCTGCGGATCCTGAGAGACCTGGATGTTCAAATCGACTATGTGTTTTCGGGCATCAACCACGGTTCGAACTTGGGCACCGATACTCTGTATTCAGGTACCGTGTCCGGCGCTATCGAAGGAGTCATCAACGGAATCCCGTCCTTTGCCGTTTCCGTGAATTCCCGCAAACCCGCCCATTTCGATACCGCTTGTCAGATTGGGCTGAAAGCCCTTGAGACAGCTGCGGGAAAGCTGGACAGCAAAACGGTTCTCAATATAAATCTTCCCGACGTTCCCATGGATGAATTGAAAGGCATTCGGGTCACCAGGCTGGGAGCCAGGGAATACGACGAGGATTTCCAGGTGCATGAAAAGCAAAAAGGCAGCGCGTCTTATCTTTATTCGGGAGAACCGGTGGTCTATTCAGGCCTTCCGGGGGATATTGATGTTATCGCTGTTCAGGACGGATATGCGTCCATTACGCCACTGCATTACGACTTGACCAATTACCAGTTGGTTGAAGAAGTAAAATCCTGGGGATTTTAA
>DGEG01000126.1:2117-5662 GCA_002385825.1 Firmicutes bacterium UBA3932
GCACGCAGCGCGTAGCTTCGTCGAGCGGGAGAGTAACCCTACGACCCGAAAGAGACCTAAAAACGAATGTTAATGAATATCAGGAGGTATATTTTATGAAACCGTTGAGAATAAGAAAAGAAGAGGCCATACTGGTGCTTATCGATTTCCAGGAACGTCTCATGCCTGCCATGAAAGGAAACGAAGAACTTGAAAAAGCCGTCGTTAAACTGGTGAAGGGATGCCGCACTCTTGGAGTGCCTGTCTTGGTAACCCAGCAATACACCAAAGGGCTGGGACCCACGATTCCCAGTATCCACGAAGCATTAGGGGAATATGAGCCCATTGAAAAGACCGCATTCAGCGCCATGGGCGAACCCGTATTCGTAGAGAAATTGAAGGAATCGAAGAGAAAGACCGTCATTCTGGCGGGGATAGAATCCCACGTATGCGTCTTGCAGACGGCGCTGGACCTGGTGGAGGCGGGATATTCGGTCTTCCTGGTCAATGATTGCGTTGCCTCAAGAAGCAACACAGACAAAAAATATGCCCAGCGCAGGATTGCCGAGTCCGGAGCTGTGGGAACCACTTACGAATCCGTTCTCTTTGAACTTCTTGGAGACGCAAAGAGCGAAGGGTTCAAAGACATATCGGCATTAGTAAAGTAAGGCGGCGATAAGACAATCATGTTTATGTTAGAAAATCAAATTACCATAGGATCAAGAAACGTGCTTGAGGAGTATCTGAACGGCTTCGATTACAGAACTTCCGGGCTTACTTTCACGTCTCTATACATGTGGAGGAATATAAATTTTTTCAGTTGGCAGATCATCGGCGACTATCTTTGCATTTCCGGTATAAGCCACCTGGAATTGGATAAAAAGAGACCCTTCCTATTTCCTCCTCTGACAAAGACAGGAGAGTACGATCCTTCAAAACTTCGCGAAACCATCCTTGAAGCAAAAAAGATCTTTGAAGACAAAGGTCATGAGTTCAATATACGGTTGCTTCCTTTTCATATGATTGAGATCATCGAATCCGCGTTTCCCGGCGAACTTCGTTTTATTGAGGACAGGCCTAATTACGACTACGTCTATTTGGCCAAGGATCTCATTGAACTCGCCGGCAGGAAATATCATCCCAAAAGGAATCACCTCAATTACTTTAGAGAGAACTACGACTACAAATATATCCGGTTGACCTCGTCCATGGCGGAGGATGCGATGAAATTTATCCGTGAGTTCAATCTGCGCAAGCTGCCCCTTTCTGATTATGAGATGGATCTGCTTCGCATGGAGGAACTGGCCATGGAGGATGTATTATATAATCTGGAGCGGGTAGGCTACCTTACGGGAGCCATCATTATTGACGATGCCATCCAGGCGTTGTGCATAGGTGGACCCCTGGGTCGCAACACAATTGCTGTTCATGTAGAAAAAGCGAACATAGAATACCGGGGGGCTTATCAAGCTATCAACAACGAATTTTGCAAACATGAAGCCTCTAATATTAAATACATAAACAGAGAGGAAGATATGGGAATTCCGGGCTTGAGAAAGGCCAAACTATCTTACAGACCTGTCAAGCTTATCGAAACGCATATCGCTGTTTTTCAGTAGACGGAGCGATTGAATTATATGGTTCCGTTCCCTTGAATTATCACATACGAAGTGATAAAATGAAGAGTGTTAAATACTTAGCTAACAATTTAATATATACCTTATGCGTTAGGAGGGAAACAAAATGAGGGAAGTTGTTATTGCAGGAGCGGCCAGAACTCCCATAGGGAGCTACGGCGGATCGTTAAAGGATGTTCCGGCTGTTGAGCTGGGAAGAGTCGCTGTTGTGGAAGCGATGAAAAGAGCAGGAATTAAGCCGGAAATGGTTGATGAGGTAATATTCGGCACCGTACTGCAGGGCGGTTTGGGACAAAACGTAGCAAGGCAAGTATCAATTGCCGCAGGGATACCAATCGAAGTTCCTTCCATGACATTGAATAAAGTCTGCGGATCCGGACTGAGAACCGTTTCTCTTGCTGCCCAAATTATTAAAGCAGGCGATGCGGATATTATCGTTGCCGGCGGATGCGAGAACATGAGCGCGGCACCTTATTTCGCCCCCAATGTAAGATGGGGAGCCAGAATGGGCGATGTCAAGCTGATCGACATGATGGTACATGACGGATTGACGGATATTTTCAACAAATATCATATGGGAATTACGGCAGAAAACATTGTAGAGAAGTGGGGACTCACCAGAGAAGAGCTGGATGAGTTTGCCGCAAGATCACAACAAAGGGCAGAGGCCGCTATCAAGGCCGGAAAGTTCAAGGAAGAGATCGTTCCCGTTGAAGTTCCTCAGAGAAAAGGCGATCCCATTATCTTTGACACGGACGAGTTCCCGAGAGCGGGAGTTACCGCCGAAGGCCTCGCCAAACTGAGACCTGCCTTCAAGAAAGACGGAGTTGTAACAGCAGGTAATGCCTCCGGCATCAACGACGGAGGAGCCGCTCTGGTGGTTATGTCAAAGGAAAAAGCCGATGAACTGGGTATCAAGCCCTTGGCAACCATTAAGTCCTACGCTTCCGCAGGTGTTGACCCCGTTATCATGG
This sequence comes from Firmicutes bacterium UBA3932, assembly GCA_002385825.1. GTDB lineage: Bacteria > Bacillota > Clostridia > Peptostreptococcales > Anaerovoracaceae > UBA1426. The sequence goes on from DGEG01000126.1 coordinate 4,708, forward strand.
GAATCGGGCCGGTACCCTCCTCGCAGAAGGCGTTGGAAAAAGCCGGATTAACAGTTGCCGACATGGATTTGATCGAAGCCAACGAAGCCTTCGCAGCACAGTCTGTAGCAGTCGGAAAAGATCTTGGCTTCGAAATGGAAAAAGTCAATGTAAACGGCGGAGCCATTGCTCTTGGCCATCCCATCGGAGCGTCAGGCGCAAGAATCCTCATTACGCTGCTCTATGAAATGAAGAGGAGAGGATCCAAGTACGGACTTGCCACTCTCTGCATCGGCGGCGGCCAGGGTACCGCTGTTGTGGTGGAAATGTAACCATGGCAGTTTGCCGGCCGGCAGTGTAATGCAAACCTGTTAGGAAATTAACGTGTATAAAAAACAAGCGGGCATTGCTCGCTTGTTTTTGTTATACTAAAATCACGTAATGACAGCCCCGATTCCAAGGAGAAAAGCATGGAACAAATTCAAATAAATGCATATGCAAAAATTAATTTATCCATAGACGTGCTCCGCAAGCGTGACGACGGCTACCACGATGTTTCCATGGTGCTGCAGCAGATAGATTTGCACGATACGGTGACTGTGAGCTGCTGTGAGGATGCAGGCCAGGGCGCAATCGAGCTAAGCGCAAATATACAGGCTGTACCCATGGGGCAGGATAATATCGCCTGGAAAGCCGCAAGCCTCATGAAGCAGCTTTTCCCGCATAAAGGAAGGGATGCCGTAAGAATTCATATAGAAAAAAGAATTCCCATGGCCGCAGGCCTGGCGGGAGGCAGCGCCGATGCTGCGGCAGTTCTTCACGCATTGAATTATCTTTGGCAATGCGGTTTGTCCGTGGAAGAATTGATGGAGATAGGCGTCAAGCTGGGCGCGGATGGACCTTTTTGCATCATGGGGCAGGCGGTAAAAAATACAGTATTAAACCTGTCTCTTATACACATCTCTGAGACCCCGAG
>DGEG01000158.1 GCA_002385825.1 Firmicutes bacterium UBA3932
GGGCAACATTTGACTACGGAAACTTTTAATAAAAAGAAAAGTAGCAAATGACTTTTGCATCTGCTACTTTGTCTACAGTCTGAGGTTTTGCAACTAAATATTAGTTGCAAAACCTGTTTTGTTATTGTATCCTGATTATAAAGTATTGAGGTGTGCAATGACAAAAAAGGATAAACTGATACAAAAATTGCTTAGTAAACCTTCTGATTTTAATTATGATGAGGCCAAGAGCCTTTTGTCAAAATTGGGTTACAAAGAAGATTTCCGAGGGAAGACTTCAGGTTCGAGAGTGGCTTTTGTAAATAGTGAAACAGGGCATATTATCAGATTTCACAAGCCTCATCCTAATAATCAGTTGAAATATTATCAAGTTGAACAACTGATTGAAGAATTAAGAAAGCAGGGAGCGATTTAATTATGAGAGATGTAATGATATATAAGGGTTATTTGGGCTCAGTACACTATAGTACGAAAGATGAAATTTTTTATGGGAAAATTGAAGGTATCAATGATTTGATAACCTATGAAGGCAGCAGCGTTAGTGAATTAAAAGCGGCGTTTGAAGAAGCGGTTATGGATTATCTCGAGCTCTGTGAGCTGAATGGCAAAGAACCGGAGAAGATCTATAAAGGAACTTTTAATGTAAGGATAAGGCCCGAACTTCATAAATTAGCGTCAGAAAAAGCGTTGATGGAAGGAAAATCTCTGAACCAAATTGTAGAAGAAGCTATCGAACAATATACAGCAAAGTCAGATTCTTCTACCAGCTAAACAGCAACCTTTGAAATATTCTATATCATCTGGGACCAGGTCGTTAAGGAAATAATTAGGGGCGATGTTTTTGGTTTGTTTAAATCAAAAGGTAAATCAAAAGGGACTGTCCCTTTTGATTTTTTGAACAGAGGAACCGTTTCTCGTTTTTTGATAATTGTTTAAAACTATTTAAATCGTATATAATTTTGTGGTTTTTCAGAATAATACAATAATTTGTTTCGTTCACGTCGAAAAAGGACCTATTCGCGCAAAAATGTAACCTTTTGCGGCAGATGTATTACGTTAAAGAGATAGTGTGATAAAATAAGTCTTCGAAAAAGACATGAAAATTTTATTTTAATATTCAGCTATTATGGGGTGTGTTATGAAAAAGATATACAAACCAATAGCCCTCATTATAGCAATTGTATTTGTCTTAGTTACCATAGCGAGTGCTTTTACCGACCCTAAAACCGGTCCGGAACAAGAATACCTGACTATTTCGCCTGAACGACAGGAGCAACTTCTCAATTTGCAATAGACTTTGGCTCGGCTTGAGGATTTAAGTATCTTGCCCGTGCCCAAAGCTTTATTAGATTTTTATTTTGAACGGGAGCAACGAGATGATTTGCTTGAAATAGAAGAGGTGTGGTCGGCAGAGGATCTGGCATTTTTAACTGAGGACGAAATCAATGCTTTGTCTGGCTTGGTGGCCAGCGGAAGAGATCTGTACAGCCGGGGAGATTATTCCGGAGCTGTGCAAAAGTACAATCAGGCCTTGAAACTTGCTCCCCATATAGCCTCATTATATTTCGAGAGAGGGCAGGTGCATTTAGCTCTTGGGGATGCAAAACAGCCTTGGATGATTTCGATGAGACTATTCGACTGTTGCCGGAGCTGACCGTAGCTTACCTTATCCGAAGCCAGATACACGCATTTTTAGGACAAGCAGAAAAAGCTCTCAATGATTTAAATGTCGTACTGGATATAGAACCATCAAACATAGTTGCCCTTCTTGAGAGAGGAAGCATCTATGCGGCCTTGGGCAACTGGAACCAAGTAGTAAAAGACAGTACTGCCGTTATAGAACAGGACAAGGAAAATGTCCAGGCTTGGGGTATGAGAGCGGTGGCTAATCAAAACATAGCGAATTACAAACAGGCCTTAGAAGACTGGAACCAAGTCGAAAGATTAAAGGGCCCATCCCTGGAGATATTCGCAAACCGGGGCAATATCCTATTTAACCAGGGAAACATTGATGCTGCTGCAAATGAATGGACAAAGGCTATAGAAATGGATAAAGAACAGGCCTTCCTGTATGCCAATAGGGGAATAGCTTATGGCCGTTTAGGCAAACTGGATTTGGCAATTTCCGATTTCCAACAGGCAATTCGCCTAAATCCCAAGGAGTACACAGCCTATAACAGTCTTGGTTTTATTTACTATTTACAGCAAGAATACGATCAGGCTATTGAAAACTATTCCAAGGCACTAAATAATTATACTTTAGACCCGAAGGTCTATTACAACAGAGCTTCTGCCTACCGGAAAATAGTAAATTACCAGGCTGCTTTGAATGATTTAAATGAGTCTATCCGTTTAGAGCCATCGTATGTTGAAGCCTATATTGCAAGAGCCGGTACATACTTCACCATGCTGGATTTCGACGCGGCGATAAGGGACTACAATCAAGCCCTTGAGTTGGATCCGGACAATATCATAGCCAATTACAATCGATCTCTGACCTATCTGCAACAGGGCGCATATGATCAAGCTATTTCAGACCTTTCTGCTCTTATAGAAAAGCATCCCGATCTTTACCTTTGCTACCAGCAAAGAGCTTTGGCATACTTCCAAAAGAATCAATTTGAGTCGGCAATTAGAGATTGGAAAGAATATCTCCGGTATGACAGCGAAGATGCGGAAGTGAATTACCGGATAGGGCTTACCTATCTTAAAATAGATGATTACGATAATGCCCTGACTTATCTGAGCCGGGCCACCGAGCTGGATGAGAACCTGGGTTCAGCATATTATCAAAGAGCAAATCTATACTCATTGCAGAAAAAATATCCGGAAGCGGCTAAGGATTATACCAAGGCTATAGAATTGGGAATCGGCTTGGATATTTGCTATTTTAACCGAGGGATAGCTTATTTAAGTGAGAATAAAATTGCCCAGGCAATTGCAGATTTGGAAAAAGTGCTGGAAATCTCTGATAACGAAGTATTGCTTACCGAGGCACAAAATGTGCTTGATCTAATAGATGCTGAAATGAAAAGCAAAAAGTAACAAGTAGATAAGGGAAGAAAAGGAGTAATTTTAGGAAACGAACAAGAAGCAGCAGTGACTCAGAATGCTCGAGAATACAAAGATACAAGAGAAATATAGGCGAATAAGGGACAGAAGGGGATTAATGATAATGTACGGATTCGTTGGGAAAAGAACTCGAAAAAAGACTTTGCGTATAGGTTTGATCCTAATGGGGGTATTATTGCTAATTTTGGTTGCACCCCTCTCACATGCTTATGCGTCAGACGACATTCCGACACCTCCATCTGCTCCTATAGAGGCAGACAATCCTTACGATGGCGCCGACCCGGTCGGTGACGGGAGCGGGACTGATCCCATTGGTGATGGAAGTGGGTCTGATCCCATTGGGGACGGAAGCGGAGCCGGTTCGTCAGATGATACAAGCAGCACTGGACCGTCAGATGGCGGGAGCGAAGCAGGGCTGAACGATGAAAGCGGGCCGACCCCTCAGGTGACGGAAGTGGAACCGATCCGTCAGGAGACGGAAACGGAACCAATCCCTCGGATGACGGAAATGGTACTGACCCATCGGATTATGAAAATGGTACCGATCCGTCTGGTGACGATAATGGAACCGACCCAACAGGGGATGCGGGTGAAGGTAACGAATCCGGGCAAAGTGATGATACCGAGGACCAGTCCGGTGATGGTATTGGTGCCGGTGGAGATGAGGATCCTGATGAAAATGAAGGTGTAGATGAAGGCGAAGGCACCGGCAATGATGAAAGCACTGGTGACGATGAAGGTGCAGAAACAGGTCAGGAAGGCAAAGATGCCGAAGAACCTGGTACAGATGAAGTTGAAATCCAAAGCACTCCAGATCAATACCTCTATATTAATTACTATTTCCGGTACCCTATAGATAGTGTAAAATAGTTGTGGA
>DGEG01000079.1:0-305 GCA_002385825.1 Firmicutes bacterium UBA3932
ACTAATCCTCACCAAGTCCTACTCGTCTACGTTTTATTGTTTTGAGGATTATAAATTAGTTATCAGATAATAAAATATATCGTATATACGAATTATATACGGAAATTCCAGGAATAAAAATAGAGATTTTTTACTTCTGTCTTCCTGTGTTCGTGCGTTGGCAGTCTATAAACAGATAATGGTTTCAGTTGTTGTCTATAATTTAAGTTGGGAATAGACAACATTCCTCCACAAATGATAATTGTTGTCTACAATACGGGTTGAAAGTAGACAACATTCCTACATAAGTCATGCTTGTTGTCTAC
>DGEG01000079.1:516-13052 GCA_002385825.1 Firmicutes bacterium UBA3932
TTGTTGTCTACAAAGCAAGTTCAAAATAGTCAAGAATTTCCCTGGCGCCATTATTGTCGTCTATAATACGAGTTGAAAGTAGACAACATTCACTCTAAAAATATATTTTTGGCTATGTTAAAGAGTTCAATTAGACGAGAATTGACTGGAATTCTTTATTGTTGTCTGTCGGAGTAAAATTAGACAAGGCCAAACCTTGCATTTAAGATTATATTTACATAATTTGAAATATAAGGTAATATGGTATTTAAGAAGTTTAGGCACCTCCGGCGCAATATCAAATCATAAAATACTGCCGTTTTGTGTTATAATGAGTAGACTACAAAATGGAGGATCAAAGAGATGAAACAGCATTACGTGAGTCTATTGACCACCGATGACGAGATACAAGATTTTTTTATGGTTAAGAGTATAGCGGTGAAGTTGGGATCGAACAAGAAACAGTACCTGGATCTTCTTCTTGCGGACAACACCGGAGAAATTACGGCGAAGAAATGGGACATTGCGGATACGGAACTTCCTTCGTTGAACGAAATAGAAAGCGGCGAAATCGTCAAGGTAAAAGCTCAGGTCACAGAATGGAACGGGCTTAAGCAGCTTCGAGTCTTGAGAATCAGGAAGTCCGTGCCTCAAGACGGTGTGGAGATGAGCGATTTTATCCGCACCGCTCCGGAGAAGCCGGAGGACATGTTCACCTTTTTAGAGGAAGCGGTTGCTGCCATAAAAGATTCCGAGCTGAAGAAGCTCTGTGCGCGGGTTCTTACTGATAACAAGGAGAAGCTCCTTTACTATCCGGCGGCTGTGAAGAATCACCACGCTGAAAGAGGCGGCCTTCTCTACCACATGAAGCGTATGGCGGCTATGGGAGAATACTTTTGCAAGGTCTATACGAACCTTAATCGCGACCTCGTAATCACCGGCGTCATCATTCACGATATTGAGAAGCTAAATGAGATTGATGCTAATGACATCGGCATCGCTTCAGGTTATTCTTTCGAAGGGCAGCTTCTCGGTCACCTGGTGCAGGGGGTAAAGACCATCGACCGCCTGGCAAAAGAACTGGGCATCAGCGAGGAAAAAGCCGTCATGCTGGAACATATGATAATTGCCCATCATTACGAACCGGAATACGGGAGCCCGAAAAAACCGCTTTTCCCGGAAGCCGAAATTCTGCATTATCTGGATATTGTGGATGCCAGGATGTACGACATGGAGGAAGCTCTCTTCGGGACCAAGCCGGGTGAATTTTCAGAGCGGGTTTGGACTTTGGACAACAGAAAACTGTACAAACCATCGTTCTGAGGGCATTGTTCTGAGGACATACCTACAGTTCTGAGGGCGTGCTGAGAGAATAGCTGCTCGATGGGCGATGGAACTATGTTATCAGCAATGTGATTATTGAATTATGCTCAACTATTGAGCCCATTTCAGGCCGGATTAGAATTAAATGGAATTAGATATAAAGTGAGTTATAAAAGACTGCGGGACTATAAATAACTACAAAACTATAAAAGTAAAGACTGAAAAACCATATAGCTGCAAAGGAGATTAATGCGTATGATGCGGTTGCCGAAAGAAATAACCGAAATCATGAGAATCATCGAGGAAGACGGGCATCAGGTCTACATCGTAGGCGGCAGCATACGGGACTTGTTGCTCGGCATACAGCCGGAAGATTGGGATCTGGCCAGCAACGCGCCTCCCGAGAGAGTGGAGGAGCTCTTCGGCAATGGCGGAAGCGGAACCCCCATCGATGACAAAAGCGGAAGTGGAGCCGGGGTTGCACGGGAGGATGGATCCAAAGACAGCGCCGGTAGGAAGTTCGGTGTCGTCAAGGTCAAAAGAGGTGATCTGACAGCGGAGGTGGCTGCCTTTAGGATAGACGGGAATTATTCCGATCACCGGCGGCCCGATGAGGTTATATTTACCGACAACATCGAAGAGGATTTGGCAAGAAGGGATTTCACCATTAATGGAATTGCCTATCATCCTCAGAAGGGAATCATCGATCCCTTTAACGGCCGGAAGGATCTGAAGGACAGGCTCATTCGCACCATCGGAGATCCTGAGAAAAGGTTCAATGAAGACCCTTTGCGCATCCTTCGCGGAATTCGCCTGGCGGGTCAGTTGGATTTCGACCTGACCATAGACACACTTAATGCAATGCAGAAGACCGCTTGCCTCTTGGAACAGATCAGCATGGACAGGAGGAGAACGGAATTCGAAAGGATCCTGATTACGAAAAATACAGGCAAAGCCTTGAGGATGTGCGTATCTGCCAACGTGCTCAATGCTATTTTCAATGATTGCTATCCTCCAAAAGGGAGAACGGACCAGGGGGATTTTTCCATGCTGATTCAGAATATAGACCGGTCAAGATGCAATGTGGATCTGCGCCTTGCTCTACTGCTTCTATGTTTCGAGAAGAAAAAAGCCATGAAAGCCATCGATGAGCTGAATTTGAGCAAGGAACGTGCACGAATGCAGAGAGCTGCGCAGAATCTGATGATGGACCTGCATTTTGCGGTGGATAAATACTCGCTGAAGAGGTTTATATATCTCAACGGGCAGGACGTTTACGACTTCCTCAACAGCCTGTCGAAACAGCAGCGTGAAGTGTATGAAACTCCCGGATTTCGCATTGAGAGCCGCTATTATATTTTAGATGAGATAAATAAAAACAGGGAACCCATTTATGTGGAGGACTTGGCCATAGACGGAAATGATCTTATCGAAGCCGGGATCGTAGAGGGAGAAAAGGTGGGAGAAATGCTAAAAATGCTCGTGGATGTAGTCCACAGATTTCCCGGGCTCAATACGAAGCCGAAACTTTTGAAAAAAGCAAAAGCCTTAAAAAATCCCATCCGGGCAAAGTTCAGAAACTTTTATTTTGTGAAATAGGTTTATTATGGAAGAAAAGACAGGTATCCTTTCAGATATCATTTATCATAACGAAAGCAACGGGTATACGATTGCCGTCATAGAAAATGAAGAAGTCCCGGAACAATTCACTGCGGTGGGCTATCTCCATAATCCGGACAGGGGAAGAACGTATCGCCTGACGGGCAAATGGAAGAACCATCCTACGTATGGAGAGCAATTCGCCTTTGAGAGCTATGTGGAGGAAATGCCCAAAACCGCCGAAGGGATTCAAAACTTTCTCAGTTCCGGCCTCATGAAGGGAGTCGGAAAAAAGACGGCTCAGGCCATCGTGAACAGATTCGGCGAGGACACTTTGCGGATTATCTCCGAAGAGCCTCACCGTCTCACAGAAGTGGAAGGGATCGGCAAAGTGAAGGCGAAAGCCATCTCAGACGCTTTTGCGGCTCACCAGGAATTTGCCGGCATCGTCTTATATTTTCAACGGTTTGGCATTTCCACAGGCTATGCCATGCGCCTTTACAAGGTCTATGGTTCCGATACCATAAAGACCATCGAAGAAAACCCTTATCAATTGATAGATGACGTTTTCGGCATCGGTTTTCGAAAAGCCGACCGGATAGCTCAGCTCCTCGGTGTACCCGGAAATGATCCCCAGCGGATTCGCAGCGGAATCCGCTATACGCTGTGGGCGCATATTAACGAAGGCCATACCTTTGTGCCACAAAAACAGCTGTGTGAGCTGGCCGGAGACCTTCTCGACATAAGCGCCGAAGAAGTGTACGAAACCATCGTTCAAATGGCCTTTGAAGGAGATCTCCAGGTGGAAAACCTGGAGGGGCGGGCGGTTGTTTATTTATTGCCTTATTTCATGGCCGAGCAGAAAGTGTGCCGGAAGCTCATCGAACTGGATCGGACAGACTTGAAACCGATTCGGGGAGACATGGATGAACTTATCCGGCTGACCGAGAGACAGACGGGAATCGAACTGTCGGAAAACCAGAAGCGAGCAGTGAAAATCGCTATGGAAAGCGGAGTTGCCGTAATTACCGGAGGGCCCGGGACCGGAAAAACTACCATTATAAACACCATTATGACCATCTTCCAGTACAACGATTTTTCCACCGCCATTGCGGCGCCGACAGGGAGAGCAGCAAAGCGGATTACGGAAACCTCCGGTTACGAAGCGTCTACCATTCACAGACTGCTGGAGTACTGTTATTCCGAAGGAGAGGACAGCATGCGCTTCGGCAAAAACGAGGAAAACCCTCTGCGATTCGATGCGGTTATCATCGATGAAGCATCCATGATCGATATCATGCTGATGAAGGGCTTGCTCGATGCAATACCGGCGGGAACGCGACTGATAATAGTGGGGGATGCGGATCAACTGCCTCCGGTGGGCGCCGGCAACGTTTTGAGGGATATCATAGAAAGCGAGGTCATATCCTCCGTTAAGCTGACAGAGATTTTCAGACAGGCAAAGGAGAGTTTCATAGTGGTCAACGCCCACAAGATCAATAAAGGCGAATACCCGGACATTAACGAAAGAGACAAGGATTTCTTCCTGCTGCATCGCAAAAGCGAAAAGGAAATGCTGGCTACGATCCTGGATCTGTGCGCCAGGCGCCTGCCATCCTATTTTGACGACTGCGACCCTTTAAGGGATTTGCAGGTCCTTACCCCGGTTCGCAAAGGACTCCTGGGATGCGAGAACCTCAATAAGGAACTGCAGAAGATTCTCAATCCTCCCTGTCCGGGCGTGAAGGAAAAACGTTTTGGGGACCGGCTGTTCCGGGAAGGCGACAAAGTGATGCAGATCAAGAACAACTATCAGCTGGAATGGAAGCGTTTTTACGATTTCACCGACGGGCAGGGTGTTTTCAACGGAGACTGTGGCTTCATCCATACTATAGATAACGAATTCAACGAAATAACGGTGGTTTATGAAGATAATAAATACGTTACATACGATGTGACGAATCTGGATGAATTGGAACTGGCCTATGCGGTAACGGTGCACAAAAGTCAGGGAAGTGAGTTCCCGGTGATCATAATGCCCGTATCCTGGTTTCCTCCTGTATTGGCTACCCGTAACTTGCTATATACTGCCGTGACTCGCGCAAAGGATGCGGTGATCCTGGTAGGTTCGGAAGACAAAATGCGCGCAATGGTGGACAACAACAGAATTTTGGAGCGGTATTCCGGCCTGAAACCCAGACTTAAACAGTTTTTGTTGTAAAAACCCGTGGAGTTCTGTTATGATAATGGAAATTTGGTTCTCTCTTTTGGACCTGATCTATCCTTCGAATATTTACTGCATCAATTGCGGGAGACCCATCGACGACAGGTTTCCTTACTCCCTTTGCCCGGTTTGCGTAAGGCATATCCGATGGGCAAACAAGATAACCTGCGATTGTTGCGGAAAGTCTATGCTGGCCCGGTCTGACCTGGGGCTGTGCAGTCAATGCGCTGAGTCACAGAGGAGCTTCGACAGGGGATATACCTGCGCAGACTACGGGATTACGGAGAGGAACCTGATTCATCAGCTGAAATACCAAGATAAGGATTATCTGGCGGAACATTTTGCGGAACTGATGGCCGAGCGGATCGTTGCTGAAGGGCTGGATCCGGATTTGGTAACACCGGTTCCCATGTATAAAAAGAAAGAGAGGAGGAGAGGCTATAACCAGGCAAGCCTGTTGGCGAAATCCATTTCCCGGCACCTCAACAAACCCTATTATCCGGATCTTTTGATCCGAGTATGTGACACTCCGCCCATGAGCGGGCTCAACGCTGCACAGCGAAAGAAAAATGTTGAAGGTGTTTTTACCGCAGCAAAGTGGGTACAAAAGATTATATACGGCAAGACGGTGTTGCTTGTGGACGATATTTTCACCACGGGCAGCACAACGGAAGCTTGTAGCAAATTATTGAAAGAATCGGGTGCCTATCAAGTTTATGTGGTAACTTTTGCTGCGGGAATGGATACAGGCCAATAGGGTGGTGCGGGCCCGCATAGCTAATAACCAGGGCTATGCGGGGAAAGGAGAATCGGATAATGGAATTGTCCGGGTCTGTGGTTGAAAGTCCATGCCAGCTACGGGCAAAAGGACCCACGTAAGTTGGACCGCAAAGCGGCAACGATCATGGCGTAGCCTAGGGGTAAGTCCTTCGGTAGAGCTTTAAAAGCGACAAAAACCGACAGGCGAGTGTGGGGGCAAAGACCAGGTCAGCCGGGCAATTCCATTATCCGATTCATATTATCCACAAGTGTAGCGGAAAAGGACGAAACAGAGGAGAAAATGATTGCATAAAAAAATATAAATATTTATGCGGCGATAAATAATTGAAAAACAACGATTTTGATTGACGACATATTATTAAATGAATAATTATTAATATTCGCAGGGCGAAAATATGTCCACAAATCAAATCTTCATTTTTCAATTATACACAGAGTTATCCACAGTATCAACAGAACAGATTGAAGTAATAGAAATATTCAGAATTCGACATATTTAGACGATATCAAAAAAATTCCAATAACTCCTTTGGTTCCGGCTGATGAATAAATATTTTCCCGGCAAAAAAAGGAATGGCATGGATTTTGTAGTATAAATTTATTAAAAGAAGTTCTCAATAACGAAAAGGGGGAATGAGCATGAGAGTCATCATTACCAGCAAAAATTTCAACGCAAGCGACCATCTGAAGCAGACCATTGAATCCAAACTGGAGAAGCTGGGCAAATACTTCTCAAAAGACATCGTCGCCAACGTTACGCTGACCATGGAAAAAGGACGTCAGAAGATAGAGGCGACCATCAACGCCAGGGGTACGATTTTCCGTGCAGAGGAAGAGACCAATGACATCTACAGCGGTGTAGACAGGATTGTGGATAAGTTGTCTACCCAGATGTCCAGGTTCAAGACCAAGCTGCAGAGAAAACATAAAGATCATAAGGAGTTTATCTTTGCAAATCTGCCGGAAAGCCCGGACAAAGAAATCGATGAGAATATTATCGTTAGAAGGAAGAAATTCGACTTGATGCCCATGACCCAGGACGAGGCTATCATGCAGATGGAACTTCTTCAGCATTCCTTCTACATTTTCTTAAATATGGAAACGGATATGGTCAACGTTGTCTATAAAAGAAAAGACGGAAATTATGGCCTTTTAGAACCGAACTATTGATAGTTTTTCAATAGCGGGGCCGGAAGTGAAACTTCCGGCCCTGTCTTAATTTTCTATTGAAATATAACCCTATCTTCGATAAGATTATTTATGGTATAATAATATCCTTATTAATAATATAACAATCTCCTTCAAGGAGCAGAAACTATGGCCGAAGTCCTTACAAACATGTTTGCTAGCTTTAGCGTCACGGATGTCATCGACGTGGCAATCGTGGCTTTTGTCGTGTATAAAGTCATGACTTTCATTAGAGAAACCCGGGCGGAACAGCTTGTAAAAGGACTTCTGATTCTGGTTGCTGCCACCTTTCTTTCCGATGTGTTAAATCTATACACTTTGAACTGGCTTCTTGAAGGCACTCTTACACTTGGTGTCATCGCCTTGATCATCGTATTTCAGCCTGAATTGCGCAGAGGTCTGGAATACATCGGCCGAAGCAAATTCATCAGAAAGCAATTCGGCGAGATGAACAAAGAAAAGGCAAAAACCATCACATCCACCATCATAAAGGCCATCGACTACTTTTCCGTTAATAAAATAGGTGCTTTGCTGATCATCGAGCGGGAAACCACCTTGAACGATATTATCGAAACCGGTACGGAAATGGATGCGTTGGTTACGGAAAGGCTTTTGGGCACCATCTTCTATCCGGGGGCTCCTCTTCATGACGGGGCTTGCATTATAAGAGGTGATCGAGTAATGGCGGCGGGCTGTGTTCTGCCGTTGACTCAAAACCGATCTCTCAGTAAGGATCTGGGAACCCGTCACAGAGCAGGACTTGGGATAACGGAAAACTCAGATGCCATCGCCTTGATTGTTTCGGAGGAAACAGGCATCATTTCAATTGCAATAGACGGCAAATTGTCCCGTTTTTTAGATATCAAGACCGTGGAAAAAACCTTGTTGAATCTGTATCTTAGCCAGATGGCGGATGACGATGTAAAGAATTTCATTTCCAAGCTGTTCAGGAGAAAAGGAGGCGGCGATGAAGGACAATAAAACCGGAAAAACCGACAGCGGCCGCACCATAAGTATTATTATCTCTATAATCATCGCCCTGCTTCTCTGGTCCTATGTAATCATTCAGGTGAACCCCACCAAGGAGGAGACAATTCCCAGGGTGCCGGTTCAGTTGCTGAATGTCCAATCTCTCACTGCCAGGCAGTTAGCCATTGCCGGTGACGGCGAATACACGGTGGATGTGGTGGTGGAGGGAAGACGGGCGGATATTATGAAGATCTCCAGCGAAGACATCGTAGCCGAGGCGGACCTGTTCGGCTGGAGCAAAGGAGAAAACTATATCCCGGTCAATGTGAAATTGCCGCCGGGATTGAAACTTGTTGAGATTAGATCCGCCAAGATCAAGGTGACCATAGAGGACTTGGTAGCCCTGAGCAAACCTGTTAACGTGGTCTATAGAGGAAATTTCCCGGCGAATACGGAAGAAGGGGACTTGGAGCTCAGGCCGGCTGAAATCGAGGTAACCGGAGCAAAATCCGCCGTGGAATCCGTAAATGAAATAAGGGCTTACATTGATGTAGATGATCTGTCTACGGAAAGAAAAACCTTCCAGAGCGAAGTGATTCCGTTGAACCAGGCGGAAATAATCGTAGAAAATGTGAATCTGTCCTCCAGCTACGTAAATATATCCGTAAGATTGCTGCAGCTAAAAGAGGTTCCCCTTGTGGTGGAAACGACAGGCAGCCTGGCTGAGGGATACGGAGCAGAAATAAATGCGCCCCAATCCGTTCTGATAAAAGGGACGAAAGCGGCGATTCAGGATGTTACATTCGTTAGAGCTGAACCTGTCGACATTACGGGAATAACGAATAACGCAAAAATCCCCCTGACTCTGCAACTGCCTGAAGGTGTGGAGCTGTCGAATAAGAATCCCTCGATTGTGGCGGAAATCAACGTCGAAATGATAGGGACGAAACAGTTCGAGTTTACGGCTGACGATATACTTTTGGACGGTCTGACAAAGGGGAAGACCGTGAATACGGATGTGGCAGAGGTTATCGTTTCGGTCACCGGAAGGAAGGAAGTAGTTGAACAGCTCCAACGGGATCAGCTGGAGCTATACATTGAAATGGAGGGGCTGACAACAGGAAGTCATACTGTGCCTATAATGGTATCCTCGCGGGTGCCTTTGCATAATATTACTGTGGATCCTCCGGAGATCCGCATTACAATCCTTGATACGGAACAGGAGAATTTGAATGAGTAGACTTTTTGGAACAGATGGAGTGAGAGGCGTTGCCAACACGGAACTGACGCCGGAACTGGCATTTAATCTGGGAAAAGTGGGGACTTATGTTCTGAGCAAGAGCAAGCAGAATCCCCTGGTGTTGATCGGCAAAGATACCCGGCTTTCGGGAGATTTGCTTGAGAACGCCATCACCTCGGGAATTTTATCCATGGGAGGGAATGTGGTCAAAGTGGGCATACTTCCCACGCCTGCCATTGCCTATCTTGTAAAGCATATGAAAGCCGATGCAGGCGTGATGATTTCCGCTTCCCATAATACGTACGAATTTAACGGGATAAAGTTTTTCAACAGCGAAGGTTTCAAGCTTGATGACGATATTGAGGATGAGATTGAGGACATCATCGTAAGAGATATGGATGTCAACAGCCATATCGAGGGAGACAGGCTCGGCCGGTGCATCGAGGCAGTGGACGACGGGGCGGGGCGTTACGCAGAATTCCTGAAGAGCACTATTGATGTGAGCCTTGAAGGAATGAAGCTGGTCATAGACTGCGCCAACGGCGCCGCTTATCGAGTGGCGGAAAAAGTGTTCAAAGATCTTGGCGCCCAGGTAGTAGTCATGGGAAACACTCCCGACGGACTCAATATTAACGCTTCCTGCGGCTCCACTCACCCGGAGGCTCTGCAGCAAAAGGTTCTCGAGGAAAAAGCTGATGTGGGCCTGGCCTTTGACGGAGATGCGGACCGCCTTATTTCCGTAGACGAGAAAGGCAGGGTGGTTGACGGGGATAAGATGATTTATATCTGTGCCAAGATGCTTAAGGAACAGGGCAAGTTGTGTGGCGATAAAGTAACCGTCACGGTGATGAGCAACCTGGGTTTCCATAAAGCCATTCAAAACATCGGCGCCAAAGTTGATGTAACTCAGGTGGGAGATCGCTATGTACTGGAGAGCATGTTGAAGACCGGGTGTGTTATAGGCGGCGAGCAGTCCGGCCATATCATATTTCTTGATTATAGCACCACCGGCGACGGAATTCTCACGGCTCTTCAGCTGCTGAAGGCGTTGAAGCACAGCGGAAGGAAGTTGTCAGAGCTGGCGGACGAGGTAACCATTTATCCCCAGGTTCTTAAAAATGCACGTATCAAGAACGAAAACAAGAAAAAATACAGCAGCGATCCGGTAATTGCGGCGGAAATTAATAGAGTAGAGGAACTTATGGCCGGAGAGGGACGCGTATTAATCCGTCCTTCAGGCACGGAACCTCTGGTCCGCGTAATGCTGGAAGGAAAAGAATTGGACGTTATCACTAAATTGGCAGAGGGACTTGCAACTCTGATTACAAAAAGGATGGGATAAGGACAAATACATGTGCGGTATTGTTGGATACATCGGAAACGGATCAGCGAAAGAAATTATTATCGACGGATTGAAAAAACTGGAGTACAGGGGATATGATTCGGCAGGAATCGCGTTGTACATCGACGGGGAAGTGCAGGTGCGAAAGTGCACCGGCCGGATTAGCAACCTGGAGTTGGCTGCGGCAGACCCGGAATACGACAGCCATATAGGAATAGGTCATACGAGATGGGCAACTCATGGGGCTCCCACGGATGTAAATGCCCATCCTCATTCGAATACGGAGGGTACCGTTGCGGTGGTCCACAACGGTATCATTGAAAACTATGCCGAACTGAAGCAATGGCTTTCAAAAGAGCACGGCATCCGTTTCGTTTCGGAAACGGATACGGAAGTCATTGCCCATCTGATCGGCATTTATTATGACGGCGATCTGACGGATGCAGTTTTCCGGGCGGTGGACATGATGCGGGGCTCCTATGCAATAGGAGTTGTTTGCAGCCATGAGCCGGATAAACTGGTGGCGGTCAGGAAGGACAGTCCCCTGATTGCAGGAATCGGGAAAGGCTGCAACTTCATTGCTTCAGACATCCCGGCTCTCCTTAAGCATGTCAGAGAAATCTACCTGATCGAGAACAATGAAACCGTGGTGCTGACGAAGGACCATATAACGATTTATAACCAGAACAGGGAAGAAGTGAAGAGGGACGTTTTCCACGTTACCTGGGATGCGGCTTCAGCAGAGAAGGAAGGCTACGAGCATTTCATGCTGAAGGAGATCTATGATCAACCCAAGGCCATTGAAGAAACATTGAACCGCAGACTGCTTCCCGACGGGCGGATACGCTTGGACGGCATCAATTTGACAAGAGAAGATATCGAGAACTTCAGCAGGGTATATATCGTTGCCTGCGGCACCGCTTACCATGCCGGATTGATAGGGAAATACGCCATAGAAAAATTTGCACAGATACCTGTGGAAGTGGATGTGGCGTCGGAGTTTCGATACCGGGAACCTTTCGTGGATGACAGGACACTGTTTATTGCCATAAGTCAGTCCGGGGAAACTCTGGACACACTGGCAGCTCTACGGGAGGCAAAAGCAAGAGGCGCAAGAGTGCTCTCCGTAGTGAATGTGGTGGGGAGCTCTGTGGCAAGGGAATCCGACGATGTATTTTATACTTGGGCGGGACCGGAAATCGC
This sequence comes from Firmicutes bacterium UBA3932, assembly GCA_002385825.1. Lineage (GTDB taxonomy): Bacteria > Bacillota > Clostridia > Peptostreptococcales > Anaerovoracaceae > UBA1426. Next base: position 12,364 of record DGEG01000079.1, read on the forward strand.
CGTTGCGTCCACGAAGGCTTACACAACCCAGTTGATCTCCATGTATTTACTGGCGCTTCATATGGGAAGCGAAAAGGGTTGCCTTACGCCGGAGCAAAGGAACGAACTGACAGCGGAATTGATGGGACTGCCGGCAAAAATCAGCCAGATATTGAAGCTTGACGCAGAGATTGAAGCCATTGCGAAGCAATTGTACATGAAGACCCAGGTCTTTTTCATCGGCAGAGGTACGGATTGCGCGGTGTCCTACGAAGGATCCCTCAAGCTTAAGGAGATATCATATATCAATTCCTTTGCTGTGGCCGCCGGGGAGCTCAAGCACGGCACCATTGCCCTGGTTGAACAGGATACTCTTGTTGTGGCTTTGGCTACCCAGGGTAAACTATTTAAAAAAATGCTGTCCAACATTCAGGAGGTAAAGGCCAGAGGCGCCTATGTAGTTGCCGTTGCGCAGGAAAGCTGCAAGCAGTTGGAAGCCCATGCGGATTGCGTCATATATATTCCTGACTGCAGGGATGAGTTCACTCCTATACCGGCGGTAGTTCCGCTGCAGTTTTTTGCATACCATGTGGCGCGCTTCCGTGGCTGCGATATCGATAAACCAAAGAACCTGGCCAAATCCGTTACAGTGGAATAGGGATAGAATTATGCTTTTTGGGGTATAGATGTATAACCCAAAAAAACTCGTG
>DGEG01000065.1 GCA_002385825.1 Firmicutes bacterium UBA3932
CATCTGATTTTCCCCAATCAAAAGATTCTGATTCCTGATGAAGAACCGGCAGCTCCCGCACCCGAGCCTGAGCCGCAACCGGAACCCTGGGATCAGGCATTGGATGATCTAAAGAGCATATTAAGTGACGTCACGGATAACTACCTGGAAGCGGTAGATCCGGACTTCGCATATGATATCGCCTATGAATTATCCAAGAATCCCAAATATCTTTCTTCCAGTCTGGGTACGCGCACTGCGGGCAGCGATGCGGAACATGCGGCGGCAGATTATCTTCTTTCTGTAATGGAGGATATGGGACTTGAGGAGACCGAAAAAGTCGGTGTCCGAGTGGACAAATGGCAGTTTAATGACGCTACGCTGACATTGGAAGGCGATGACAGGGTCATTAAACCTCACTCCTACGCAACCGCTGCTACTCCCAAAGAAGGCATAACGGCCGAAATTGTGTACATGGGCACAGGCACTATGTGGGATTATGAAGAATACGAAGGCGACGTGACAGGAAAGATCGTACTGGTCGATATCGATATGAGAGCGGACTGGTGGATTACATATCCCATGTTGGAAGCCGAATTACAAGGGGCTGCAGCCATTATAAACTCCTGTGTCAGCGGATTTTCAGAAATCAGCAAAGACGCATATAATGCTAACGATATTTGCGGACCAGTAAGCATCCCCTGTGTCAACATCACCCAAAACGACGCCGAATACATCAAAGCTCAGCTTGAGGAGAAAGGCACCGTTATAGGGACATTAAAGGTTGATAATGTGGTGGAACCCGGCGGAACGTCCTATAACGTTGTCGGCAAAATCAAGGGTAAGAACTCCGAACAGCAAATCATGGTAGGAGCTCATTACGATATGTATTTCGAAGGATTCCAGGATGATAACATTGCAGTGGGCATCGTGTTGGCCATCGCAAAAGCTATGCTGGATTCCGAGTACGTTCCCGAAAACGATATCGTGTTCTGCCTGCACGGAGCCGAAGAATGGGGAGCCATCTACACCCAGTTCGACTGGACAATCGGCGCATGGCGAATGATAAATGAAGCCCGTCCCGAATGGGCAGGAAAGACTTTGGCTTTCATAAACTTTGAGCTTCCCGCTTATGAATTCGATACATACACCAGCGTTTATTCGGCGCCGGAACTCTATAGCCTGATCGATATTTTTGTAAACAAAGGTTTTGCGCCGGAACCCGTGGGATGCTTCCCGGACGGCGTTCTGACGGAAGGCTATCAGACTTATACATATTCAGACGACTTCTCGTATTATGTAGCCGGTGTCCCGTCTACCGTTAACGGATTCCTGCTCCAGAGAGATATGGAGACGGTATTCCCCTTCTATTACGATTATTATCACACCAACTTCGATACACCTGAGACATACAATGAGAATGTGGCAAACTTCAATATCCAGTTCTACGGAACTTTTGCCATCTTCATCGATCAGCTGCCGGCGCATTTCCTGGATTACACATCCCAGTATGACCGGCTGACGGAAGCCCTTGATGAAGAGATCTGCAAAGCCGCCGGAGCCGATGTGGAAGCCTACAAGGAGGCGGTGGAGAAGCTTGGCGAAGCCGCTGTTGCAGCAAAGGACAAGGTTATCGACCTCAACATCCGTTACGTGGAAGCCGTCAAATCCGGAGCGGATCAAAGCGAAATTGACGCCATTCGCGCGGAAGCAAGGGCTTTGAACAAGGAGAACCTGAAGATCTTCAAATTTGTACAGGATACTTTGCTTGGACTGATGTACGAAACACCCGTAGTACCCCATGAATCGCCACAGAAAAACATTGCCCTTATGGAAGCTGTCATCGCCGCTCTTGAAGAAGGGGATGTGGTCACGGCGGCAGACGAATACGCCTGGGCAATTAACGAATATTTCGAGTGGTACGAGATGTACTTCAGCCCTGAAGTAATGGAGATTCATTACGATATGTTCTACGGTGAAGATAACCAGGACAATCTGTTCTGGGGTACGGGCAAATCCTTCGTTCCGGCCAAAGTATCCGAGGCCACCCGTTCACTGTTTGAACGATATGAAGAAGAGGGCGGAGATTTCTCTAAGGAAATCGAGATTTACAGGAAAGCAATCGAAGAACAGAGAGCTGTTCTTAAAGAACTGATGGCCAAGGAAACGGAGGATATCCTTAAGCTGGTCGATATGCTCAAGTAGGTTATCAGGTAACGATATATGATGTCAGGGGGCGGAATCTATGCGCATAAAGCACATTTAGGTTCCGCTCCCGTTTATTCTTCAAAGGACCCATAGAGTTAAAGGCGCCCGTTGCTTTTCCCTGGTAAATTCTCCGCCGGTCGTATAATTCTTGCCCGGTCTCTCCCGTTGTAGTATAATAACCTTCGGATATAGCGGCTAAAACCGTGATTTTATCAAAGGATAGAACTAACATAGATCGGGACAAACCGCTCTGTGAATCATTGTTTCGGGGGGGGAATATTTTATCTTATGAAGAAGATTTTATCGCTGTTTCTGATTCTTGTGCTGATGCTCAGTCTTTCTTCATGCGATACGACCAACGCGCAACCTATCGACTCTTTACCCAAGGTAGTTATGGTTGCGTCGGAAGGAGGACTCGGGGACGAATCCTTCAACGACATGGCATATGAAGGAATTCTCAAAGCAGCGAAAGACTATAGAATTGAAGTGACGATAGAGGAACCGGAAGATCGTTATGCTTACATAGAAACCGTGTCTGCCGTAGCCGGGGAAGCAGATCTTGTTATTGCCGTCGGCTATATCGATGCTAATACGCTGCAGGAAATTGCGGAGAATAATCCGGACACTTATTTTGCCGTTGTTGATTCCCAAGTCCAGGTTGCGGACAACGTAATGATCCTTTCCTTCAAAGAAGAAGAGGGATCATTTATTGTGGGTATAATAGCTGCATTGACTACAGAAACTCAGATATTGGGATTTGTAGGAGGTGCGGAAGACGGCACGATTGAAAGCTTTGAGTTCGGGTATCGAGCCGGAATCAAGGCTATCAATCCTGAGGCAAGGGTATTGGTGGAATATACCGGTTGCTTCGATAATGCAGAACACGGAAAAGCAGCAGCCTTGTCCCTCATAGAAGAGGGTGCCGATGTGGTCTTCCATGCGGCCGGTGAGTGCGGCATCGGAGTCATCGAAGCCGCAGGTGAAAAAGGCGTTTGGGCAATAGGTGTGGACAAAGATCAATCTGATCTCAATCCGGACGCAGTGCTGTGTTCCATGTTTAAGCGGGTGGATCACGGGGTACACCTGGCAATTCAGAGCTTTATGGAAGGTAAATTTGAAGGAGCCGTTTATGAGTTCGGTCTGGACTTCGAAGCGGTGGGATATTCCGATGCCGCAGGCAACCTTTCAAATGAAGTCAAGTCTTTGGCAGATTTATACGCAAAGGCCATTATAGCGGGCGACATTTATGTTCCGAAGAACAGGGAAGAGTTTGAGGAATTCAAGGTTCCCGAAGAGGGGCTAATATAAAGATCAAGAGTGAATAAGCTGATAGAATTGAAAATATTACTTTTCACTTTCTGTTTGTTGGGGTATAATGGAAAAAAGTTCATTATTGCTGTCGCTAAGGAAATTATTAGGAGGAGAAGAGCAGATGAAAAGATTATTAGTATTGCTGTTGGCCTTCGTAATGGTGTTCAGTCTTGCTGCCTGCGGCGGTGGGGAACCCGCACCCGGGGATGAGGGCGAGCCCGCGGCCGAAGGGTACGAGATTGCAATGATCACCGACATCGGTTCTATCGATGACAAGTCCTTTAACCAAGGTACTTGGGAAGGAATCGTGGCTTATGCGGAGGAGCACGGAATTACTCACAAATACTACAAGCCCACAGAGCAGACCACGGATGCTTATCTGGCGGCCATTCAGCTTGCTGTTGAAGGCGGAGCTAAAATAATAGTTACTCCGGGATTCCTGTTTGAAGAGCCCATCTTCATCGCCCAGGATCTGTATGAAGATGTCCACTTCATTCTGATTGACGGCAATCCCCACAATGCGGATTACACCGAGTTCCGGACCAATGACAATACGGTAGGCATCGTCTATGCGGAAGAGCAGTCCGGTTACCTGGCCGGCTATGCAGCCGTAAAGGACGGCTATACCAAGTTAGGCTTCATGGGCGGAATGGCAGTTCCTGCAGTAGTTCGTTTCGGCTATGGCTTTGCTCAGGGTGCCGAAGCTGCTGCTGAAGAGCTCGGTATCGACAGCATCGAACTCAAGTATCACTATACCGGCAACTTCGATGCCACACCGGAAACCCAGACTCTGGCCACTTCCTGGTATGCAGAAGGCGTAGAAGTTATCTTTGCCTGCGGCGGTCTTGTGGGTAACTCCGTAATGTCCGCTGCTGAAGCGACGGGTGGAAAGGTTATCGGCGTTGACGTAGATCAGAGCGGCGAATCCGAAACGGTCATCACCTCTGCAATGAAAGGTTTGGCCGCATCCGTACAATCCGCATTGGATGCCTACTACAAAGGTGAATTCCCCGGCGGACAAGGTTTGGTATACGGAGCAGCCGAGGACGGTGTCCAACTGCCGATGGAAACATCCAAGTTCAATACTTTCTCCCAGGAGGACTACGATAAGGTCTTTGCGGCTCTTGCTTCCGGAGAGATCGTGCTGAAGAAAGACGTTGACGAGAACGGGAATGAGCTGACCTTGGATGACCTGGGATTGACAAGGGTTAAATATACCTTGGTACAGTAACATTTGATAATCAACTGCGTCGGTTTACCTTTCTTTGATGCATTTGTCTGAAGGAAGGACAAACAACAAAATGATTTTTTTCAACGAACCCTTTTAACAAGGGTTCGTTGTTGTTTGTGTCATGTCTTTGGAGGGCATATACATTTATGATTTATTTTTACTGGCAATTCATGTATAATTAGGTTCAGTTGAACAGGATGTCCGCTAACTTCTCCTGTTTGTGATGAATGAATGCCTGTCGCGCGGTAGTAATGCGAAAATTGATGAAAACGGAGGGCGGCAATGGATGATTATGTAATCGAAATGTTGAACATCATAAAAGAATTCCCCGGAGTAATCGCCAATGATGACATCACCCTCCAGCTTAAGAGGGGTGAAATCCATGCGCTGCTCGGTGAAAACGGAGCAGGAAAATCTACACTGATGAGCATACTCTTTGGCCTCTATCAACCGGATAAAGGTATCATCAAGAAAGACGGAAAAGAAGTAAATATCAGCGATCCCAATGTGGCCAATGCTCTCGGGATCGGCATGGTACACCAGCACTTCAAGCTGGTACACAATTTTACGGTGCTTCAAAACATCATTTTGGGTGTAGAAACCACGAAGAACGGTTTTTTGCGAATGGAAGAGGCGAGGGAGAAAGTAATCGCCCTTTCAGAAAAGTACGGGCTTGCCGTAGACCCTGATGCCATTGTTGAGGATATCACCGTAGGCATGCAGCAGCGTGTTGAAATATTGAAAATGCTCTACCGGGAAAACGAGATCCTGATCTTCGACGAACCTACGGCAGTACTCACTCCCCAGGAGATAGAGGAGCTCATAAAGATCATGAAAGATCTGGCTAAAGAAGGAAAATCGATTCTTTTCATCACCCATAAGCTGAACGAGATCAAGGCCGTTGCAGATCGCTGCACCGTGCTTCGCAAAGGAAAGCGAGTAGCCACCATTGATGTTGCATCCACCTCAAAAGAGGAAATGTCGGAAATGATGGTGGGCCGTAAAGTGGAATTTGCAGTTGAAAAAGCCCATATTGAACCCGGTGAACCCGTCCTCGAGGTCAGGAACCTCACCGTTGAGGACAAGCAGAGCGGGAAAAAAACAGTAAAAGATGTATCCTTTACCGTTCGCAAAGGTGAAATTGTCTGCATTGCAGGAATTGACGGGAATGGCCAATCGGAATTGGTATACGCCATTACCGGATTGCTGCCCGCAGACGATGGACAGATTTTCATTAACGGTATGGATGTGACGAATTTGTCCATAAGAAAACGCAATGCCGCAGGTATGAGCCACATTCCGGAAGACAGGCACAAACATGGACTGGTGCTCGATTATACACTCGAGGAAAATTTGGTTCTTAAATGTTATTATACTCCTATTTTCCAGAAGAACGGCTTCCTGAAATTCCAGAAAATCAACGAGTATGCCAATTGCCTGATTGAAAAATACGACATTCGCAGCGGTCAGGGGGCAAAGTCCATCGTACGGAGCATGTCGGGAGGCAACCAGCAAAAAGCCATCGTTGCAAGAGAAATCGATTTAGGGCCGGAAATTCTGATTGCAGTTCAACCTACACGAGGATTGGATGTTGGGGCAATCGAATATATTCACAAACAGTTGGTGGTACAAAGAGATGCAGGAAAGGCAATACTATTGGTTTCTTTAGAGCTGGAAGAAGTCATGAATATAAGCGATCGCATTCTCGTCATTTATGAAGGGGAGATCGTGGGAGAACTGGATCCTAAGACCACTACCCTTAAGGAACTGGGTCTCTACATGGCTGGCGGAAAGCGGGATGAAAGGAGTGAAGCAGTATGATTGCTGTATTGAGGAAGCTTTTAAATATTCGTGGATTTAACAATGCCACTTCTTCCATCGTTGCTATTCTTGCCGGTCTGCTCTTCGGGTTTATTGTTCTCCTGATAAGTAACCCCTCTCAGGCAGCCGACGGCTTTGTCATCATCTTGAAGGGAGGTTTCTCCACAGGTGCAAAAGGGATGGGGCAGGTAATGTACTTTGCCACACCCCTGATCCTTACGGGTCTTTCCGTCGGTTTTGCTTTTAAAACCGGGTTGTTTAACATCGGTGCTTCGGGACAATTCATCATGGGAGCCTTTGCCGCCGTATATATCGGTGTAAAGTGGACCTTCATCCCCGCGCCTTTCCACTGGATGGTCGCTCTTCTTGCCGCCACTCTTGTGGGAGCCTTGTGGGCGTTGATACCGGGTCTGCTTAAAGCTTATCTTAACGTGCATGAAGTCATCTCCACCATCATGATGAATTATATCGGGATGTACCTCGCAAACTATTTGGTGAAAACCACGGTATACGATTCCAAGAAAGCCCTTTCCATGAGCGTTGCCGAATCGGCGGTTTTGCCTAAAGCGGGATTGGACAAGATATTTTACAATACCATGGGCTCTTCCGGGGCGGTGGATGTGTCCACGGTGAACTGCGGATTTTACATTGCCATAGTAATGGCCATCATCATATACATCGTACTGAACAAGACCACTTTCGGTTACGAGCTCAAAGCGTGCGGGTTTAACCGAGATGCCAGCAAGTACGCCGGAATCAACGAAAAAAGAAGCATCGTACTCTCCATGGTCATTGCGGGAGCGTTAGCCGGACTTGGAGGCGGGCTGCTCTATCTCTCCGGAGCCAGCGGGCGTCATATTAAACCTGTGGACGTGTTGGCGCCGGAAGGCTTCAACGGAATCCCCGTTGCGCTGTTGGGGTTATCCAATCCCATAGGAATAATCTTCTCCGCCATCTTTATTTCCTACATTACCTTGGGCGGAAATTACCTTCAGACTTTGGATTTTGTTCCTGAAATTATCGATATCATCATTGCTTGCATCATTTACTTCAGCGCTTTTGCTCTCATATTCAGAAACATTTTGCCCGCGTTGCTGAAATGGAGACTGAGTGTTGCTGAAAAAAAGAGAAGCCAGTCTTCTGACAGTGATGAGGAAGGGCTGGCAACAGAAACAGAGGAGGGTAAGGAATAATGAATATTTTATATCTGGTAGTTCAACAGACCATGTTCTTTTCTATCCCTCTGCTCATAGTGGCTTTGGGCGGCGTATTCACTGAACGAGGCGGTGTCACCAATATCGCTTTGGACGGTATGATGATCATGGGGGCATTTACAAGTATTTTCTTCATAAACAGGATGGGCGGAGTCATGAGCGGGCAGCCTTTGCTGTTGCTTGCCATCCTCATTGCCGTGGCCACAGGAATGATCTTTTCGTTGCTGCATGCCTACGCATCGGTAAATATGAAGGCCGATCAGATTAT
>DGEG01000032.1:0-638 GCA_002385825.1 Firmicutes bacterium UBA3932
TTAACAATATTGTCCTTGAAATTTCTGCATTGCCAAATAGGGTTTAATCCTGAATCCTCTCTTAATGCTGCCGTAACTGTCTCCGGGGTTATTTCTGATGTTGGCCAAGAGGATGGTTTACTGCTACTACCGAAAAATTTAAATCCAATAATAACAATAATTACTATTAAAACAACTAGACATCCAACGCCCGCTGCTGTCGATGCCTTTTTATCTACTTGACTTTTTCCGCTAATTTCTTTATTTTCACTTTCTTTAGCCACGTCTTCCCCTCCTAGCTTATCTTATATTTATTATTTTTAAAAACCTTTCTTGGGCTTGTTTATGACGTACATTACCTTGCCTATTATTTTAATCATATCGTTTTCAATATCTTCTTTAGTAAAGATAAGTGGAGAATATGCAGGATTGGCAGCTCGCAATTCAATATTACCATTTCTCTTGAAGAAAATCCACTTAATAGCTATCTGATGCATAATGCCAAAGGTAACTAATACCGGATCACCGTCGTAAATCTCCTCGGCGGGGTTAACTACCACGATGCTTTTGTCGGGAATGCCAGCACCTTCCATCGAGTCGCCTTCGACGACCACAGCAAAAGGTCTCTTGTCGGCATCGACGGAAATGACGCCCACGTC
>DGEG01000032.1:789-1885 GCA_002385825.1 Firmicutes bacterium UBA3932
TGTCCGTTTCGCCCATAAGATAAGAGACGCTGACCCCCAAAACTTTGGCGAGTTTATTTATCTCCGAGCTTCGCGGTTCTCGCCTGCCGTTTTCCCAGTTCCAAACGGTAGTTTCTGAGACGCCAACCAATGATGCCAGCTCTCCTTGTGTAATACCTAGCTTTCTCCTTATCTCTCTAAGCCTATCACTTATTATATGCATCTCATGTCTCCTTTTTTAAAAAGTATCACAAATGTGTGATTGGATCAATTTGTATTATTTTGGGTTTTTCTCTTGACAAATGTTGGGATAGTGGTTATTCTGATATTAAACATAACAAATGTAATGATATGGGGGTGGTTACGATTATACGTTTGAGATATTTCAGGGGAAAGATGGGATGGACACAAAAGGATTTAGCTGAAAAAGTTGGGCTATCCGAAACGACTATTTGGAATTTTGAAAATGGCCGCAGGGAACCGCGTTTGCAAGACCTGAAAAAATTCGCGGAGGTCTTTAATTGCACGATTGACGAACTCATAAACCCTACAGTTCCCCCCAAAACGGGGGGAGACCAACGATAGGCATTCTCCAAGAATTTGTGAAACATCTCAAACAAGTCTGGAATATCTCAGATGAACCGGAAGAAGTTTTGACATATGCCTGTGACTTGGCAGATAGGATTCCAGATACGGAAGAAACCAAAACATTTGTAAGCCATGTACAGCAATGCAAAGAAGTTATGGATGAATTTCTGGAGAGTGTGATCTGCGATGGACATTCCTGAGTTCGGATTTTTGCGCTTGAACGATGTATTGCGGATCATCCCTGTGTCCAAGACCACCTGGTACAACGGGGTCCGCAGCGGCCGTTTCCCTAAGGGCATACGGCTGTCTCAAAACATCGTCGTATGGCGCATAGAAGATATAAAAAATCTAGTCAAGCAACTAGAAGAGGAGGCTGGAGTTCATGTTAAAGAGAAGATTGGATGAAAGACTAGTTGGGCTTTTAGTCGTGTCCGGAGCAGTTACCGGGCCGTATCGCAGGAAAAGAGGACGAATTACACGTAGCGAGGCCAGGGCGCTCAGAGACATACTGTGCAGTGCGGACGAAAGG
>DGEG01000032.1:2164-2555 GCA_002385825.1 Firmicutes bacterium UBA3932
GGCGCATAAATATGGAAGCCGCAAAGCCAGAAAAAGGCTCAAAGAAGAAGTATGCAAACTCGCACGCCTGGAGGAAATGCTCAAAAAGGAGATGGAGAATGCTCATAAATAAAAAAGGGATCTCTTATGAAGAATGGGTTGAGGAACGCAAAAAAGGGCTGGGCGGTTCGGACGCCTCTGTTGTACTAGGACTCAACAGGTGGAAGAGCCGCATGGCTCTTTTTTTGGAAAAGACCGGCCAAATCGAACCACCATCTGCAGGTGAAAGGGCTTACTGGGGAACGGTGCTTGAGGATATCGTCGCCCAGGAGTTCGTTCGCAGGTCCGGCAAGAAGATCCGCAGGCGCAACTTCATCTTCCAGGACGAGGAATATCCCTTCCTGATAGCCAA
>DGEG01000133.1:0-184 GCA_002385825.1 Firmicutes bacterium UBA3932
TAGCTTGTCCTTCGACAGGATCAGAATAATATGGAACATATTTAATTGCCATTTACATTTCCTCCTCGAAAAAATCTTCAATTGCGCTTACTGTTTTTATTATGAGCTCGGATTCAGCCAAACTATCTTCTAAATACAGGTATTTAAACTTCGGATACCCAGCCTTGTTCTCTAATCTCACGGA
>DGEG01000133.1:450-33753 GCA_002385825.1 Firmicutes bacterium UBA3932
AATTATACACCGGCGTTAACATACGCCCACTGCTTCCTTTATAACAACGAATTTTGAATTCAGTCAGCGAGTTGATTACCAAGAATATCAAACACAAAAACATCAATATCATTTTCTGTATAGTGATTTGATAATGAAACTATTTTTCCCCCTCCCGGTCTGCTTTCATATTCATAAGGCTCATGTCTATTGGAAGGTCTGGTCACATTAACTGTTATTTTGTCTTTTTCATCTGAATATGAAGCGGCTAAACCAATTTTGTGTTTAGTGCTATTTATGATTAAAATTGCTACTATAATAAACAAAAAAAAATACTTCTCGTAGATCGTGCCTTCACTGTTAACATATACAACATAATCTCCTGATTTATTAACAATAAAGTAACTAACATCATTATCAATTTTTGACCTGTCAACCAGGTCGTGACAATAAAACCGGTCGTCGTCCTTTACGTAAAAGATTTTCGAGCCGTCATCAAGTACTACAACAGGCCTGAAGACGCTTATTTCGCTGTCTACTCTAATGGCTTCAGATTTAGTTTTATCATTTTTCAAGTCGCGGTAATAAAGAGATGCTATGCCTTCTTCCGTAATCTTGTCGAAATAAAAAAGATATCTGCCATCTTTAGTTAAAAACACGGGATCCTGTATGTAAAACTGAAGCAGGTCCACCACCATATCAACATCTTGTTTTGCATCCAGAAGCTCATCTGTGATTCTAAATGGACTTACTGATGGCAGGAAAGTAAAATACATTTCTTCGTCTTTAATATAAAGAACCGAAACTTTCGCTTTTGCAAAAAAATTGATGTACAAAAAGGCAGCCAATGCCAAGCAAACGACCAATCCGGCGGTAATAAATAGATTTTTGATTAGTTTAGGGCGAGTTTTTAACAGCCCCTCTTTTCCGGAATGCAAAACGGTGTTTTCGTTTAGAGTAGTTTTTTGGATCTCGGCAGTTTCTCCAATATCATCCCCGGGAAGAGTTTGAGAGTTCGCTGTTCCGCAATGCGGGCAATACTTTACATCAGCATCAATCTCAGCTTTGCAATGTTTACAAGTTGACATTTTAACCCCCATAGCTCCATGTATTTCTTGTCTTCAGCAATGGTTCTTGCCAAAATGTTCTATTAATTATCATAGTACAATAAACTTCTTATATCAACATGCACCAAGCAGGGGGTACAAGGCAGGGCGAGACAGGACGGCCAAAGATAAGACAAGTCACTTTCTTGATGCCAGCTGTGCCCGCTTCTGAATCAACTGGGCGGCTATGCTGATGGCAATCTCGGCAGGTGTTTCCGCCGAAATATCCAAGCCTATGGGAGTGGTTATCCGCATTAAATCTTCGTCAGTAAAACCTTCCTCTTTCAGTGCCGCAAATACTCCTGCCGTTTTTTTCGCGCTGCCGATCACGCCAATGTAGCAGGCCGGAGTTTTTAGTACTTGCGCCTGCGCCAGGCGGTCATTGGCATGCCCGCGTGTCATAATGCAGACATAATCATCCCCGGTAATGGTTACATAGTCGTTCAGCCGGGCAAAGTCAACCAGATGGGTTTCTTCCACTCCGGGGAATAACTCGGGCTTTACAAATTCAGGACGGTCATCCAACACGACACAGCGGAAATTAACCCTGGCCAGTACAGGGACCAGTTCCTGCGCCACATGGCCGCCGCCGCAGATATAAACCCGGCCTGCCTGTACCAGCAGTTCAGAGTAGTATTTCTTTCCGTTTACAGTGAGCACCTTGGGATGGTTGTCCAGGCTTTCTAATACTTCCTGTGGCAGCTCCATGCCCACAGCACCGCGGTGCCTGCCGAAAACGCCCAGGGCTCCGCCGCCCCCTTCCGTGATCTCACTGATTAACCATGACTGTTCACCGTCTGTAAATAATTGCTCAACAGCTTCGGCAAGCGAAATAACCGACTTGTCGCCGGCCGGAATGTATTGGAAATAAACATCGACACTACCGCCGCAGATCATGCCCAAATCCTCTACCTCGTTGCGGTACAGGCGAAAATGCTCTGTGTGCGAGCTTTTTTTCTGTAGCACTTCCCGGGCCATTTTTTCGCTTTTGTATTCCACTGCCCCGCCGCCAATTGTCCCGTGCAGCCTCCCGTCTTTTGTCACCAGCATCCTGGCGCCGGCACCGCGCGGCGTGGAACCGGAACTGGCAACAACGGTTACTAAGACGGCATCTTCATTGTTTTTCAAAGTTTGTCCCAGTTTGCGAAACAACTCCCGCATAACAAATCTCCTTTCCAAGAATTATTCAAAATATATTGCAGGGGTGTTAAGCTTAAACTTATCATAATAACAATTGCTGCAGCAAGGGGAAGCAGCCCGCCTGCTTTTTTATGCCGCAGGCGGGCTGTTTTCCTCCTACCATTTCCCTTTGCCAAGGTGAGCTTCAATTTCCGCTTTGCTTCTTTGTTTAATAATCCAGGCTTCATCTTTTGCCTTGTTGAACAACTGGACACAGGGCGGATCCAGATTTAGTTCAATGCCCTCTTTGGCCAAGACCTCAATCCTCATGGCCAGGGTAACGATTTCCATATGGATATCATTGGTCCGGTCGGATACATATATTTTCTTTGCATCCTCCTCGGAAAGCCGGGAGAATTTTTCTTTCGGCGCCTCGCATTTAGGACATTTTTCAGGAGCATCCTCCCCTTCATAAACAAAACCGCAGGCTGAACATTTCCAAAGATAACGCACTTCTTCATACCCCTTTCCTTTTCTGTTTATCCGGCACGACAGATATCGTTCCGCCGTCTCCCTTCATATCTCATTTTAGCAGATGACCAACACGGGGGGAAGACTGATACTTATTGTTCAATAATTCTTCTGAAGAAATCCACTGCACCGTTCACATCATTTTCGTCCGGGTGCCCCTTTGCAATCCCGCCGATTAGCTTTAAAGGGCCAAATGTATTAAAGCCTTTGCATCCGTAAGCTCCAAGCAGCCGGCAGGACTTCCCTTTGACAACCTTTTCTATTGCTTTTGTGTAGCCTTTCAACTTTATACCATAGGTATAGATAAGAAATACACGCTTATTGCTTGGCAGGTTGTTTTTAGCAAACTCTATGAGTGCCTCACTGAATTTGCCTGCATATATTCCTGATGCAAAACCTATTGCATCGTAGGCAGACAAGTCCGCCTCCCTACACTCTGTCACATCGATTAGTTTAACATCCCCCATTTTCTTAATGGCATCCAGAAGTTTCTTTGTATTCCCATGATGCCGGGAGTAGTAAGCAATGGCAACCTTCATAGGAACCTCCGAATTTTTTGTTTCCTGAGTTATTTATTACCATAATTATACATCCCAATAACCCTTTTGTCTAAAAATATTCTCAAAACTTTGTCTAAACAGAAGAACTTAAAAAACTTAAAGCTAAACCCGACTGCTTTAAATAGCTGTTGATTGTTTTAAAAGTAGAAAATTGTTATAATGATGTTAAAATATATAACATAGCAGCAATTTTGGTGCCAGGAAGGTGGTTAAATGTCCAATTACTACATTATCGGCGTTCGAGTGGAAAACAGAAATATGCAGTAAAATTTCAAGAGATACTCACGAAAAACGGGTGTAAAATCAAAGCGCGTTTGATTGCATGAAGTAAGCGACAATACATGTTCGGATGACGGAATTATCATTTTGCAGCCCTATGGCAATAAGGAAGAAGTTGAGGCCCTGGTTAAAGATCTCAACAGCTTGGATGGCGTAACGGCGCAGTATATTGATCTAAACTAGAACGCATTATTTTGGAACACAGTTATAAACCTCCACAAACAGTTATTGCAACAATTGTTTGCGGAGGTTTATTCTTTTAACGGCAGGGCAGACTTCAGATCTGGAAAACGTCCTGCATATTGACTTCACACCGGGAAAAACAGGCCCACACTGCTTAATTCCAATCATCAGGCAAGATAATCGTATCAAATACCTCCCCGGTATAGGCATCCTCAAGATACATTGCAACATTTGCTGTTTCTGCATCGGCGCCGTTAAAAATCTGGTAAAGCATGCTCCCCATTCCAAGGATTAATACTGAAAGCTCATCAAAACTGTTTTCGTAGTTCTCCTGGTCTACTACCATTAAAAATTCAGTATAAGATTTGTTGGCCTTTATATCTATAATAGACGGGTAATCACCGCTATTTATCATTTCCCTGATGGTCTCCTCCAGCGCTTCTTTCATTTCAGCAATCATCTTTTTGTGTGCAGCTCTGGACATTATGTAAGTAAGGGAGCCATCGCTGTTAATCCTTACTTCCTTTATTCCTTCTTCCAACTCTGCTTCGGCTTTTATTTCTTCAAGATCGCCGCTGCCAAAAAAAGATCCGGGAATAGTTATTGCAACGCTGAACAAGTTTTTGTCCACTTCTATTTCATCTTTGCTTTCCTCTCTATTGCCGCTGCCGCCGCTGTTTGCCACGCTGCCGTTGTTTCCTCCATTGCAGGCAACCAAAAGTAAAATCAATCCTACCAGAAATAATGCAGTAACTTTTCTCATATCTCACACAGCTCCTTTCCAGGCTTCAATTCTCCAATAGAGAAGCATTTCCCTGCAAAAAGAAAAGAGCCCGGTTTGGGGCTCTCTATCTATAATCATTCATAAATTCAGTCCATTCGCTATAAATGGAGAACAGTTCGTCATCAAGATAGGAAAGGGCTTTTTCTTCAAGTTCTTTTGGAACCCCATAATAGGCTTCTGCAATGGAGCCTGTGACAGCGGCTAAAGTGTCGCTGTCGCCGCCCAGTGAAATTGCGTTCCGGATGGCATCTTCAAAAGAATTGGACTCCAGGAACGCCACAATAGCCTGCGGCACCGTACCTTGACAAGTCTCGTCAAATCGGTACGAATCCCTGATTTCATCAATTGTAAAATCCAAAGGATAATAATTGCGCTCAATTTTTTCCCGTATTTCCCCTTTGGCAAACCCGCAGCGCGCCATGAAAATTGCCACCGCGACTGCTTCTGCGCCTTTTATCCCTTCTTCATGGTTATGCGTTACCCCGGTTACGGCTTTAGAGAGCCTGCGGGCTTCATTCTCTTTCCTGGCAGCAAAACCTGCCGGGCTTACCCGCATAGCCGCCCCGTTGCCAAAACTGTTGTAGGGCCGAGGATCATCACTAAATACCCAATTTATAAACATCCCGCCATAACCGCAATTAGGATACCTGCGCCCGATTTCCTGCATATATTTTACAGCCATCTTTTCGAGCAGTGAATAATAGCCGCTCTCATAACCATCCCCGCCGGGTTTGACTCTTTTCCCTGTCTCCATAATTGCTTTGGCAACTGCCAGGGTCATAATACTGTCATCAGTCACCCGGCATTCCTCCGTAAATAGTTCAAAGTCTTTGCTTTTATGGTTGTTGAATTCAAACCTGGAACCGGCTATGTCACCGATAATGGCGCCTGTCATTTGAGTGAACCTCCTTTCACATAAATTATCACCCGCAAAATCGGGTGGGGTTTTTCCATAGATCAATATATCTTCGCTTTTATCCGTCTGGCAGTAATATACTGCAACAGCATTTTTGGATAACTGTAGGAAATGCAAAAGTAATTATGAAACATAAGGTGCTCCCTGAGTATTAAACCGTAGAGCACCTTTGTGGCAATTATTATGGTAGATAGCCGGATCTCCTTATTTTTCCTGCAAATGTTCTTGGACAAATTTTACGAAAGCATCTGCCTGTTTTTCCAGGTAAGGATAGCTTGCCTTAAGCTCCAGCTTCCCCTGCTCATCAAGCTGCTGCATGGCATGAGGAACCGTAAGACGCGGCACATTCATAACTTTCATGTTTAAAAAGCTAATCAGCGTAACTAAATGGTCCTGGGCAAGCACTGTTCCAAACATCCCTGGGGAAATACCGCTTATTGCGGCGGGTTTGCCGGCAAGAACCTGTGGTTCTTTATCGCTGATTGGACGGGACAGCCAGTCGAGAAGGTTCTTAAAAACACCCGGGAAATAGTGGTTGTATTCAGGGGTGAAGAACCATATTCCGTCTGCAGACTTTACTTCAGCACGAACGCGTGTTACGGCCTCAGGTGCGGGATGCTCAATATCCTGATTAAATAAGGGAACATCTCCATATTCAAGCAGTGTAAATTCAGCCCGGTCTCCAACGACTTCTTTTGCAGCCAAGGCAAGTTGCCGGTTATAGGAATCTTTTCTCAACGAACCTACGACAGCTAATATTTTTATTCTCTTCAATTGTCTACCCCTTTCTCCTATTGTGAAATCTTAAGTTATTAATTTCCGATGTAAACTGTTTCCTTCATTATAAAGCTTCGCACTTTAACATTCAATAAATAAAAACCCGGCACCTCAAACCAGCATTTCGTCGCCTTCCATATTATCGGGGCTTCTACATAACTTAAACAATAATGCTTGCCCTCCTGGAGTTCATTAACCGGACACGGATATTCACATTTAACCGTAACCGGTCTGTTGTTCATGCAGGATGAGGTCATTTTTTAAAGCCTAGTGTCCAAGATCTATTGTAGTCCTACACTCGGTATAATTATGCCAATGGTCCTACCATAGACACTATAATTGTTTAAATAGTATAATATATGTAATTATGTGCCAACAGCAAAAAAGAGACGTAACAATGACTGCATTATTTCAGCCAGCAAAAGTAGCCAGAACCGCTGAAGAAGCTGCTTTTCAAAACCCTGTTCTTGAAATCCATGCCAATTCATTGCTTGATTATTTCGAAAAACGGACAATACTAGCCATGCGGAATGCCGATATAAAGACTATGGAAAAACTTTATGCCACAGACCATGAATTTCATAAGAAAATATATCGTTCTTCACTGGAACGGGAACAGGGCGAAGCGACAGCACAAAAAATAATGAAAGAGCATATTGGAGCCATGTTTGCATTCTTAAAGTAACAATTTGCTTGCTGTTGTTCAGTATATAAAAGGAGGGTATTTAATGGTAGAACAAAATACGCAACCGCTGCAGGCTGTAAGAATTGATGACAAGACGTACCGGATTGAAGATAATGGCACGCGTGCGCTGCTTTTTATCGGCACCAAACGGTCGCTTCTTGTTGATTCGGGCTTCGGCTCGGCGGGAAGCATGCGCAAGCTTGTCGAGGAGCTTACCGATAAGCAGGTAATGCTTGTCAACACACATGCCGACGGCGACCATATCGGCTGCAATGCAGAGTTTGACTCTGCACATATGCACCCTGCCGAAATGCCGTATTACTTCCAGAACACAAAAGCGGACGCGGCAGTCTCCCCTTTGTGGGAAGGTGATGTTATCGATATCGGTGGGCGGAACTTTGAAGTTTTATTAATCCCCGGACATACCCCGGGCAGTATTGCGCTGCTGGACCGCGAAAACCGCATCCTGGTATCAGGCGACTCGCTTTCCGAAACACCCGTATTTATGTTCGGTGAAGTGCGCAGCATTCACGCCTACATAGCGAGCATGGAAAAGCTCATAAAGCTGCAGGGCTTAATTGATGAAATCTATCCGTCACACGGTCCCTTCCCCATCGCGCCTTCGCAAATCAAATGGGCTTACGAGGCGGCTAAGAAACTTGCTGCCGGCGAGCTGCCCCCGCAGGAACCGACTTTCCCCGTTCCGGCAAAGATGTATTCAAGCGGCAAAGCTACATTCTTTTATTAGCAGAAATGTAGAACTCTATGTCAAATTCAAAGGGCTGCATGTCGTTATTAAATTAGACCGAACATGCAGCCCTTTATAGTCTGCCGGCGGTTACCGTTTGAACGGCTATAATGACGGTATTATTTATCAATGGCTTCTTCCAACGGATCCAGAGGCTCACAACTTGAAATAAAGTTACGAATACGGGGATTGACATTATTCCGGTTGAAAGCAATGACCATTTCCATTGGTTTTAAGTCGCGCAACTTCATCGTTGTAATATGTTTATTAAAAGTAGCCAGATTATTAACGCTACAAACCGATACACCCTTGCCGGATTCTAAATACATGATTTGTGAGTTGATATCCGGAGCTTCTAAAATTTTAGGTATAAACCCGGCCTTTTGGCATTCCTGTTTCAACAAGTTATTAATTGCACTTGATTCACTGCGTGAAACACTGACAAATGTTTCATCTTTAAAATCTTTAAGCGATAAATTTTTTCTTTCAGCCAACGGATGTTTTTTGGGGAGAATTAGTACTGATTCAACATTTTGAAACTCCTGCATAACCAGCCAGGGTTTATCCTCTACAACTATTTTTAAAGCTAAAGCAAGATCTACTGTATTATTGTACAACCACTGCACTAATTCACCGTGGCTTCCCCTTTTCAAAAACAAATCTACATCCGGATACATCTCTTTGAAATTATCAATAACTTTCAATGAATAATCATCAATCCGATCGCTGCTAATGATTCCTATTACAAGAGTCCCTGATTTTCCTGCCTGTATACTTCGGGCTTTTTGTAAAAGATGTTCAAATTGATCCAGTAAATCTAACATGCCTTTATGCATCACTTCTCCGGCAGGCGTAAGACGCGTATCCTTATTTTTTTTATCACGAACAAAAAGCTCTATTCCCCATTCCTTTTCCAGTTCCAAAATATTATAACTAAGAGCCGGCTGTGATATATACAACTCAGTAGCGCTTTCCGTAAAATTTAAGCGTTGGGCCGCGGTCAGGAAACACCGGAGCTGCATAGAGTTCATTTTATCACTCCTTGTATTGTCATATTTTAATTTTACCTTCTAAGTCATGCTTTGAAGTGTAAACAATCGTTTGCTTAGAGAAAAATTTGCAACTAACCAAAGCGAGTAAATTTAAGTTATGAGCTCATAAAATAATTGGATTTCACCTGCCTATAATTATTAATTAACATAGATTTAACAAAGCTTTTATCATCTTATTCAGTCTTTTCACTCAAGATAAAAGCTTAATAATTTTCAGTAAAGGAGGTATTTTTTCATGAACCGTCCTCGTAAGAAAGTGCCTGTGACCGAGGAAGACAAGAAGAAATCCTACTATAAATATTACTTGGAGCCAATGGCAGAACCTCCATGGGAGAATATACAAAAAGTATTGGCAGGCCCTATTGATCCGGCAAAGGCTCTACCTGTTCATGAAAGGAATCGCTTGTTTGAACCCGGCTATTTTGAAGAGGAAATTGGTTATTGTGTTATGCCGGATGGGACCGGTTACATTGCAAACCTTGTAAAAATGCCGGGTGTAACCGGTGAAATGTTTGACTGGTGGTTTGCCTGGCATGGACTTGACAATCTACGCTATACCATCTGGGACAATGAGGATCATTACCGTGCTGAATCCATGCAGAAGGAAAAAGCCAGGGATCCCCTGCTGTCTTACAAAGAACGCTATTGGGATACCACCCACCTGGTATATGAAGATGTAGGGATGGGGCCGGAAAATATTGTTATTCACTTTAAGAATCCAGGGGATATGGGTTTTGATACCTCAAAAATCGGCACCGATGCCTGCTCTACTATTGTTTGTGCCAACGGTCCGACCATCATGTGTCATTTTGTTCGCCCCATAGAAGGCGGTGTTGAGCTGCGCACACGTTTCTGGATGGGGTATACCGTCAAGAACAAAGTAGCTTACAAAGTAATGCCGGACGGAATGCGCATGCCCGAAGAGCCGTTAAAAGCTCTTACTCTTCATAATATCAAAGAATTCACGAATCTGGCCAGACTGTTGCCGCGAATCTTCCCTGAAGAACGGGACAATTTTTAAAGTTAAGGGGTGTTACTATGATTGATACAAAACATCAAATTATTTTCAATGCTGAAGATTGCGTTGGTTGCAAACTTTGTTACAAAGCATGCTTTGTAGATGTCATACGGTGGGATGAAGAAAAGAACCAACCTGTTTTTAAATATGTAGAAGACTGCGAACACTGCTTTTGGTGTGAAGCTCTTTGCAAAAAGAAGTGCATCAAGGTGATCCCTGATTTTGCCAGTGAAAAACTACTGCAGACATTTGATCGTTATCTCTAAGGGGGGAAGTATGAATGGACAGGTACGGGCGTGAAAATCTATATGCCGATATATTAATTATCGGTGGTGGAGTAGCCGGACTGACAGCAGCAATTTCGTTAAAAGAAATCAACCCGGAACTTGATGTACTGGTTGTTGAAAAGCAAACAGCAGGATATTCGGGCAAAGCTTGCAGAGGCGGCGGCGTACTCCAGTATTTTGATTTTGACAAAATAACACCGGAACAGTTTGTGGAGTACCATGTGCATAATATTGGCTGCTACTTGGGTGATCAGGAGTTACTACTCAAATATGTTTCCATGAACAATCATATGCTTGATAAATTGGTTGAATGGGACGCGAAGCTTCCTAAACGCGCTGATGGCAGCTATGCAGTTATTCCTACCGGTCCCATGACAGGGATTATAGGTGTTGATTTGGACATTACAATTAGACTCCGGAGAACGGCGGAGAAAATGGGCGTCAAATTCCTGGATAAAGTTACGGTTTCCGATCTATTGACTGCCGGCAATAAAATAGCCGGTGCAACAGGTTACAGTATTTTGGACGGAACATTTTATACATTTAACGCAAAATCTGTTATTTTGGCGACCGGCAGTCAGAATTACCGGATTGGGCCAATGTGGGGCAGCGGCAGAGGTGACGGTATTGCCGCCGCGTACCGCGCCGGTGCCGAAATGCGAAATCCGGAGTTTGGGAACTTTGCCCAACTGGTGAGAGTACGGAGCCATCGGGAAGTTGTCTATGGCGAAAACTATATGTACAATCAATTGGATGAACATATTACAAAGAATTTCCGCTCCGGTCCGGAACCGGACATCAGTAGTTCAGCAATTGCCGAGTGGTTTATGCAAATGTCAATGGCAAAGGGGCCAATTATCTTAAAACCTGAAAATAACGGGGGCTCTTTAGAATCAATGTGGGACCGCCCGTTCGGGGCGCCTTTCTGGAGGTTAAACGAAGAATGGGCTGAGAAAGTCGATGAGGATTGGGAAGTCTGCCCAATGTTTATCGGTGAGCAATCTCCGGTTAAAGTGGACCATAATATGCAAACCACTATCCCCGGCTTATACGCCATCGGAGATGCAAGTTATTGCGGCTCAGCAGCTCCCGGTGCAGTTCCGGCACCCCCTGGCCGCAATCGTGGTTCCGGTATTCTAAATGCAGTTTTTTCCGGTATAGTATGTGCACAGAGTGCAGCGGAAAACGCAAACAATAGTTTACTGCCGCCTATGGACAAGGCACAAGTCGAAGACTGCATGGCACGTGCTTATGCGCCTTTGCTGCGGGAGTCAGGTTGTAATGCTAAAGATGTTATCCGCTACATCCATAAGGCAGTGGGCCCGATGGAACGGTCTGTCTATATGAGTGATCATCGCATTGCTACAGCTTTGCGCTATGTTGAAAAGGCAAAAGAGCTGGCCGGCTCAATGAAAGCCAGCGACTTCCATGATCTGCTTGCCTGCCATGAAGCAAACGCCATGGTGCTTTCAGCAGAAATGCAGTTCCGGGCAGCAGCAATGCGTACAGAATCAAGAGGCTGGTTTTTGCGGGAAGATTATCCGGAAATGGACAACAAGAACTGGCTGAAGTGGATTATTGTGAAAAAAGAAGGCGATACGATGAAGTTTAGCACTGAAGCTGTGCCCTATGATAAATGGCCAATCAAACCAAACGTATAAGACATGCATAATTCCAATAAGCTTTACGGCCCCTGGTTCTTTGCCTTTGGCGAGGAACCGGGGCTTTTCAGTTCACTACCCGCCCCGGTTTCTCATTGGGTAGAGAGTGACTGCACTCTATTCTGTTTAACCCCACCTCTTCAAAAGCAAACTGCAACCCCGACTTACGGCCATGCCTGTATTATATGGTTATCCTCTTTATTTTCCGGAATGATATTTATAGGATTTGGCAAAATTATTGAATTATTAAACTATATAAAAAATAAATAATTCCCAGAACACCGGTAATATCTTATAATGTTTTAAAAAGGAAAAAGCCTAAGCTTAAGGAGGTCAAAAACATGTCAAGCCTCAGAAATGAATTGAAAGAAAAGTACATATTTGAGCTTAAAGCAATCACTCCTTCGCCCTTTCCTCAATTGACGGCTCCGTGCCTCCTGCACATGAGTAAGGAGCAAAACGTCATCTTTAGTTGGTGGGCTGTTACGGAGCCTGTGGTCTGGGAAAGTGAACCTTTCCGGCACGATTTTGACCAGTTTGTGTTTTTTGCCGGTAGCGGGACAACTATGGACCGGCTCGGCGGTGTCGTTGAATTTCATCTGGGCGATGAAAAGGGCAATATGGAGAAGTTTATCATTACTAAACCCGCAATAATCTATGTCAAAGCGGGTTTATACCACTGCCCGCTTATTTTCAAAGAAGTTTATGATCCCAACAAGCCGATTCTATTCAATGACATTTCACTGGCCGGTGTCTATAGAAAATACAAGCCCGGCAGCGACCAGCCCTTGGGCATCAACAATGAACCTATTGAAAAAACCTGGTAATTTATAAAAAAGTATTCTGCAGGTGGAGATAGCAGCAAGACAGGGGCAAGACAGGGGCAAGACAGGGGACGGTTCTGCGTCATATCTGTCCCCTGTCTTACTCCAATAAAAAAGAATCTGGTCTATAACTTATAGAGCATGATATCAATAGGTAGACTTACAATTCCCCAAATATATGGCAAGCACTTACAATCTGCAAATTTCAAAGTAGTTTTTATTAAATCTGATCAACCCTTCCCTTTCCATTCGTTTTAGTTCATGAGAAAGCACACTGCGGTTCACGCCAAGGAAATTGGCCAGCTCTTCCCTGTTGAAATTGATATAAAACTGATCGGTTCCTTTCATTTTCTGCTGCAGGGACAGGTAGTAAACTATGCGCTCACGTACACTCTTGAAGGATACTGCTTCGATTTTATGGTACTTGCGCATATTTTCATCGGCAATATAATACAAGATATTGCGCAATAACAATTCCCTGATTGTGTTATCAATATAACCCTGCCGTAGAATTTTGTCGGCGGAAAACCAGTAAATATCCGTATCGCTTGCGCTATAAACGGTATAAGGTGCAGTCTTCCTCCTGGTACAGGCAATTTCGGCGCCAACCAGATCGTAGGGAACCAGCTTTTGCATCAACAGTTCCTTCCCGTCAAATGTGAATTTCGCAATGGAAGCTTGTCCCTTAAGAATGATTCCAATCTGCTCAACGATAGCATTTTCCACGATAATCAGTTCACCTGTCCGGTATGAATGACTGCTCCCGTCTAACAGTTGTTCTGCCAATTTGATCTGCTGCTCCGATAAGCCCGAAAAAATTCTGCAATTCTTCATTGTGCTTACTCCCCGTTCCATTCGAAACTCGTCCCTGTACTTCCACATTTAATTCCCTTAAACCGGCTTTTGTCCTGCTGCATAAATTTTCGCCAACTCCCAAAGAAGCAGGCATACTGAAATAAAGGCTCATATTTAGGCAAAACAAGAAAGCGCGGGAGCCGGCCATGCAAGCAATGAATGACCAATCTCCCGGCGTAAAAGTGTGTATAGAGAGAAAGGGTGAGGTTAAAAAGGCCCGGAATTGGCAACCAATGCCTTAAACTGCTCCTCGCTTAGATCAGAGTGATAGAAAAATTTGTAAAAGCGGGCAGCTTCTTCATAAAGATTATACCCGGCAAGTTCCGGATAGAGCAGTTGGGTAATCCAGATAATACCGATATAGCGGTTGACTGAAGGGGGATCTCCCAGCCAATTGTAAGGGCCATATGGCACTTCGTAATAATTACCGCTTTTAATGGCCTTTAATTCCTGCCAGGCTTTATCTGTTGCAACTTTGCTGTAAGCGCCGTTCGGGGCAAAAACTATCACATCCGGATCCCAGAGCAAAAGCTGTTCCATGTCCACAGGATTGCCTGCTCCTTTGCTGGAAACGTCATCAACCACGGCCACATTGTTGCAAACCTGATCGAGAATTTCGGCGTGAAAGGATCCTCTGGCTATGACATTCAGCCCGTCTTCACCGACACAATAAATTACATTGGTTTTATTTTCGCCGACCCTGGCCATTATGTCCTTCATTTCACTTAATACTTCTTCACAATACCCGGCCAGGGCTTCGGCTTCATTTTCTTTTTTAAGCAATTCTCCCAAAGCTCTGTAAGCTTCGGCCATGGTTTCAGTGGTTGCTTGGATATGAACGGTGGGAATACCCACTTGATTCATGATGCCGTCCATATCTTCAGCTATGCTTGATTTTGACTCGCCAACGTCGATTATGATCTGGGGATCCGCTTTGGCGACCTCCTCGAGATTGAGATCTCCTTTGCCGTAAAATTGCCCTAGAACCGGCAGGTTATAGTATTTTGGCTCCAGATATTGTTCAGCGCTGGAGTCCCATTCGCCGGCCAGACCTACAAGCATGTCTGCCGCCAAAGGGAAAAGCACAATTTGCGCCATTGAGCCCGATGCTGCAATCCGGGTAATATTGCCTGGGACTTCCACAGTACGTCCGGCCGAATCGGTAAAGCTTATCGTTTCAGGTTCTGCGGATTCGCCCTGATTTGAATTATCAGGAGTTAGAACGTTGTCGTTGTTCGTCTGTGTGTTTTTGCTGCAGGCAGTGGCAAATGCTAGTAAAAGCAAAACAATCAGAAGCATCGAAATAAGTTCTTTCTTCATGGTTGAACCGGCCTCCTTTTTCCTGCCTTCGACTAATTTAAGAGCGCTTTTTTGCGTGGGTAGTCCGTTTGCACAATGCCCTTTGGGATGCTTACTCTTACCTGATCGCCATAGAGACTCTGAACCTCTACATCCACACCGTAAAGAACTTTTATCAGCTTCTCCGAATATACCTGGCCGGGCGGTCCGTCGGCGAACACCCTACCGTCCTTCAAAGCCAGTACCCTGTCGGAAAAAAGAAAGGTTTGATCGGGGTTGTGGGTTGACTGCACAATGGTATATCCCTCTCTTGCCAGGGTCTTGATTTGACTAAGCACCCGGATTTGGTTTCCGTAATCCAGATTGGCAGTGGGTTCGTCAAGAATAAGCATCCTGGCTTCCTGGACCAGGGCCCGGGCGATCAGCACCAGCTGCCTTTCCCCACCGCTTATTTGGGTGTAGCCCCTGTATTTCAGGTCGGCGATGCCCATTCGCTCCAAAGCAGCCTCTGCAAGCCCGGCTTGTCTTTTCCCGGGTTTGGAAAAAGCGGATACCTGCACTGTAGTTCCCATAAGCACCATCTCGAAGACGCTGTAATTGAAAGGAGTGTAATGGGACTGGGGAATATAGGCCACATGCTTTGCCATTTCCCTAATTCCCATTTTTCTTATATCCCTGTTATGTAAAGTGATCTCTCCTTCATACCCCTGAAGCAAACCGAGTATACAGCGAAAAAGGGTGCTTTTCCCTACTCCGTTCGGCCCCAAAATGGACAGCAGTTCATTCTCCTCCACTGCAAAGCTGACATCTTTAAGAACAGGCCGCTCGTCGTAGCCAAAGGTGAGGTTCTTTACTTTGAGGCTCAATAGACATCCCCCTTTCGTGTCATGAGGCAGATGAAAAAAGGAGCTCCGACAAGGGCGGTAATGATGCCGAGGGGAATTTCCGTGGTTAATAAATTCCGGGAAAAATTGTCGACGACAAGGAGAAAGATTGCCCCCAAAAGCATACTGGCAGGCATTAACGAATTATAGTTGTTCCCCACAAGTTTTCTGGCAAGGTGGGGAATAACCAAACCCACCCAGCCGATCATGCCGCTCACCGAAACACTGGCTGCTGTAACAAAAGTTGCGCTGATAATGACAATCAACCGGATCAGCCGGGCATTTACACCCATAGTTTTGGCTTCGTCATCACCGAGGGTGAGTATATTTAAACGCCAGCGAATAAGCAGCAAAGGAATCAGCCCAATGCCCATGGGGACAACTGCGAAAGCGACAGTGCTTAACTTTGCCCCGGCCAGGCTGCCCAGCAGCCAGAAGGTAATGGCCGGAAGCTGATCATTGGGATCGGCGACTAATTTAATAAAAGACGTACCGGCAGAGAAAAGCGACTTAACCATTATACCTGCCAGAATCAAGCCGATAACGGCTTTCCCTTTGGCTTTTTTGCTTATAAAAAAGACTATGGCGACTGTAAGGAGACTGAAGCAAAAGGCACTTAGGGTAATTACTGTACTGCTTCCATGGTGAAGGATAGCCAGGGCTGCGCCGAAGGCCGCTCCTGCCGAAGCTCCCAGGATGTCCGGAGCGGCCATTGGGTTTTGGAAAACACCCTGATAGGCTGCCCCGGCTGTGGAAAGACAGCAGCCTACCAAACAAGCCAAAAGGACCCTGGGCAGCCGGATGTTGATGAAAACAAACTCGGGGCGGTCTGCCCAGTATTTTTCTATGGGCAAGACCTTTGAGAATACAATTCCAAACACTTCTTTGGCCGAGATGGGATAACGGCCAAGCTGAAAAGAAACAAACACGGCAAGCAAAAGGAGTATGCCCAGGTTCATGACTATGTAGGCGCCTTTATCGGTGTGTTTCATTTTATTTACGACTTTAGTAATCATAGGTCTTTGCTCTCTTTGTAAAGCGTAATATTTAAATAGAACATGACATCCATGCACAATATTACACAAGATCGTGCAAAAAGTATGTTGCCGGAACAACATGGCATTCTAAAATTTTCAATTTGTTCCAATAACAAAAAGGACGGCAAATGCCGTCAATACCCAGCTCAATTATTTTACATTTAACCACAAGTTAAAGGAGCGGCGAATTCCGCTCCTTTTCTTGTCATTATCACTTTAGGGCTTGCGAAACGGTTCCATATCCTCACTATGGCCGACGCCGCCCGTCCCCATCTCTACAAAATGGTACTTCCCGTCATCTTCCATGCGCAGCATAACCTCGTGGTACATCTGCCCCCATGTTTCGTCCCGGCCGGGACTGGGGCCGGTATTGCCGGGCATCCAGAACGCATTTTGCCCGATCGGGTATGTAGGTCTTATCGAAAATTCCGACGCGAATACAAATGCCTGCGGACGCCCCGGTTTGGAGACCCTGATTATATCCAGGCTGTCAATCGCCCACTCCGCAATATGCGCCAGATTGTCCTTCGGCAACTCTTTATACATGTCGAGCCAGGCCTCCATCCAGGCCTGTGCGGTTTTTTCATGGTCTCCCGTATCTTCAGCAGCGATTTCCTCCGTCCTGTCGGACTCTTTCGCCTCCGCAAGCGCCTCCCAGAGTTCGTCCAGATCTTTATACTCCGGCTGCGGCTGCCATTCTTCCCCCTCGCCTCTGCTCCGGTTCAGCAGAAGCGATATCGCTCCGGCTGCCACGACAAGCACTGCCGCGCATACTAGCCAAAACGCCGGTTTTTTGTAGTTAAGCATATGCTTAAACCGCCCTTTCGCTACGCTCTCCCCCGAAAGCCGGCGGACTTCCCGCCGGATGAGGGTGCGTGTTATTCAATCAATATGTTTTCCACAACTGTGCAACCGGTTATATACACAGCTTTCTACGTCCGGATAGGCAAGAACCCCCGCAATAAATATTAAAGTTGAGTATAAAACTCTTCTTGACAGCGATATACTGGCCGGTGTTCGAATCTCGTTCAGGAAATCTTTCATTTCAATATTCCGGACCTTCCCCTGCTTTTTTGCCCCTGCTTTTTTATCATAACATCATTTTTAAATAATGTTAATTCCTTCCTCCCTATAGTCCGGCAGCCGGCAAAAAGGCCTTGATACGAAAAAGGGGCGTCACACCGGCATTTGTTGCTTATATGCCGTTGCCACAGCCTCCTTTTGCAGTTGCCATATTACACCGCCATTCTTACTATTGTCAGTGCAGAAATGCTGGAATATTTAAACAGCAGATGCTGCATTCTTTTATTCATCTCTTTTATAACTCCAGGTCAATTTCCAGCAAGATAGGAGTATGGTCCTGTCTGGGGCCTGAATCAATCATTTCAGATTTTAGAACTCTTTCTGCAATCCTGTCACTCACCAGCCAATAATCAATCCTCCAGCCGGAATTGTTGATTTTGCTCGTTTTGGCACGCTGCGCCCACCAGGAATAAACACCTGTAACATCGCCATGTATATAGCGAAAAGTGTCTGTAAAGCCTCTTTTGAGAAGATTGTTAAAACCTTCACGCTCCTCATCGGTAAATCCGGCTGTGTTGCGATTTCTATCAGAATGGGCCAAATCAATTTCCCTGTGTGCCACATTGAAATCGCCTGCTGCAACAACATATTTTTCCTTATCCAAATTTGCCAGATAGTCGGCATATTTAATATCCCAAATCTGCCGGTCCTGCAAGCGACTTAAGTTTTCCCCCGCATTTGGAGTATACACTTGCGTTAAGTAGAAGTTATCAAACTCTAAGGTGATAATTCTGCCCTCAAAATCCATAGTGCCGGGTGCGCCTATTTTGGGAAAGCTTACCTTTGGCTTTAAACTATTCTTGTATAAAAACATGGTGCCGGCATAACCCTTCTTTGCCGGCTCTGCCGAGCAGTTCCAGACAATTTCATATCCAGGAAACATATCATGTAATATTTCTATTTGCTTTTTAGTCGGTCCCTTGCTTGGCAGCTTTGTTTCCTGCAAGGCAAGAACCTCCGGATTGAGTTCTGCAATGGTTTTTAATACCTTGCGACTTAAGACAGCCCGTGCCGAAGTACCTGTCAAGGCAGCATTCAGTGAATCAATATTCCAGGAAATAAACTTTAAAGCTTCTCCTCCCAATTATACTAACACCCTCTCCCTCATCTTTTATTCTCTGAGCAATCTCTATTGCCTATCTTCTCTCAGTCTTTTTTCACAAAATATATATCATATCATCAAAACTGCCTCCGCAAATACCCTGAGTTTGAGCAGCCACTTTATCCTCCTGCCTTTCCATCATTTTTTCATAAAAACTTATAATTGTAAATAGCAGGACGGGCGCAAGACAGGGGCGCAAGACAGGGGACGGTTCTGTGTCACGGACAAATAGTAGGTCAAGGTGTGTCTGGGTGTCCGTGACACAGAACCGTCCCCTGTCTTGCCTGCGCGGCAGCCCTATGGCAGTTTCAGTATGCACCCGCCATACTCTCCATTATTAACAAGAATCAAACCGGTGTCTGTCTGCGCCAGCGTGGCGCCATAAAACCACACACCTTTCTCCGTCTGCTTAATCTGCTCAACTAGTATCGTCCCCTTGTGAACGCCCTCGTCCTCGGACATTATCTCAAAGTGGAGTATGCAGCCAACGGCCACATCGCCAAAATCAAATGCATCACCTTCCGATGGCGACCAGAGTATGAACTTGCCTGCCGGGTAGTCCGTTTCTTTCCCGCAATCAATGTAGTTTGGCTTTTTCGTTTCGTCATTTAGCCAAAGCCTGCCCCTGTCCACCGATACATGCACATTGCTGAAAGGCATGTCAATGCGGACCGGCAGGGCAGGAAAGACAGAGCTCCTGGAGGGCGCATACCCCCAGGCAATGCCCGTTCTTAAAAGGTAGTCAGAAAACATTGCCATTGTGGCGGCGGTATAATCGCCCTGATATTCCTCCTGCACCCAAAGGGTATCGGTAGCACCCACCCTGCGCCAGATTTCGGTTTCAGAGTCCCAGTCGCAGGCTGCCACCAAAAGCGGCTGGCCTGCACTGTCCCACTCGGTTATCCAGCCGTCCTCCAGCTGCATTCCGCCGGTAAGAATCACCTTGTCCGGGTCTTCCGGAAGCAGGCGGTACTCCAATAGCCACATTTGAATATCCTTGGTCAAAGCCGCAGTACCGGTATTGATACGGGTCATTGCCGTAATCTTCGCATCTTTTATGTTATAGCCAAGGCCGTTGTAAAACTCTATCTGTTTATGTACATAGTCCACCGCAAAGTCCCTGACCGGCGGGGATACATCTGCGGCCGCCGCCCAGCGGATACCGGTCGAAATTGTATCAAAAACTGCGTCAGCTGCATCACTTACATCATCTGTCTTCTCTAACTTAAACAGCCAGCGAATGTGACGGCTTTCCTCCAAATCATACCCCAATGCCAGCAGTATATCCCCATTTTCCGGCTGCATAACCAAATAGAATATCTCTCTCTTGTCATCTGTATCGGCGCGATAAATCAGTTTCGTTTTGTTAATTGCCTCATAAACACTGTCAGAAGACAAGTGGAACAGTGCTGACAATTCCTTCCTGCTGATTTCAGAGCGGCGCAATCTGCCTTGCAGAGTCCAATAGTCATCGTTGACTTCTTTGCTGTAAAGATCATAGCCGGACGAAATACGGTAGCGTGGTGCCGCTTCTACACCATAACTATAAGAATACATGGGAGCCTGGTACAGGATTTCCTTAACACGATAGGATGAGCCGCCAATTGATGCCGAAAGCTTGGGATTTGCCGCCAGTCCAATGCCAATTACCGCCACTATAACAATTGAAAAAAGCATTGCCCAAAACTTTGGTTTTTTATAATTTAAAACTTTTTTGATCCTGACTTGGACATTGCCTTCGCCAAAGGCCAGGGGACTGACGCTTAAAACATGCCTGCCGGAGGCAAGGGACAGCAGGGAATTGGCGTAGGGCTTTTTCATGCCTTCATCCACTGCCTGCAGGACTTTTTCGTCGCAGGACAGCTCCATATCCGTGCTCATCAACATGAAGGCAACCCATACCAGGGGGTTGAACCAGTGGATGGACGCTATTAAGAATGCCAATATTTTGATGATATGGTCTTTGCGTTGGATATGAGTTTGCTCGTGCATGAGAATATAATTTTGTTCCTCTTCGCTCAATCCAACCGGCAAATATATCCTGGGGTTAATCATTCCAAGCACAAACGGCGTCTTTAAATTATTAACCTGATAGATATTCCGTTCTATTAACTGCGCATCTTTGAGCCGCCTTTTCAACAGCAAAACAGATACAAGGCTGTAAACAAACAATGCTATGCTGCCTAAAATCCAGATGTATGCCCCTATTCCCACATAAGTCTGAAACGGATTTGTTGCTTCAACAGCCGCCGGTGCAGGAAGTGAATTGCCTGCAGTTGAATCAACCGCTACTATGCCGCTGCCAACCTGCGGGCCTTGCCGGTAGATAATATCAGGAAGAATTGAAACGGTCTTAGCATTGCGCGGCAGAAGGCTAAGCACGCTCTCAAAAGAAAATGGAACTACAAGCCGGAAGGCAACCACACACCACAAAGCATAAGAGATAACTTTTGGCGCTTTTTTGAGCATCAGCCTGACGATTATCACAAAGAGGATTACATAGCTTGCCGTAAGGCTCATCTTTAAAACAGTAAAAAAAAGTTTACTCATAGCTATTCCTCCTTGTGCTCGTCAATTAATCTTTTCAATTCTTCCGCCTGCTGCCTGCTTATTCTTCTGCCGCTGATAAAAGCCGTTAAAAACTTCGGCAAGGATCCTCCAAAGGTATCCTCGACAAAACGTATACTTTGCCTGGAATAATACTCATCCTTTGTAATCAGAGACGACACCACGGCATTTTCATTTTTGAAAATGCCCTTTTTGCACAACTTTTTCAGCATTGTATATGTTGTGGACTTTTTCCAGTTCATTTCCTTTGCACAGAGCTTTACTAGATCGCCGGAACTGATTGGTTCGTTCTGCCAAATCAAATCTGCAAACTTTTTTTCAGCTTCCGTAAGCTTAGATGCTTCCACGCCAATACCCCCTTGGTCTATGCGATATCGACTCCTGTTGTTAGTCTACATCTTATAGACCTGTTTGTCAATAGCTATTTATTTTTGTTTGCCCGGGAAATTGCTATCTACTTATCCGCTTTAGCATATTTTTCATACACTTCTTCGGTATATTTCGTTTATTGTCATGTAATTTACCCCGGTCAAGACACAGAACCGCCCCCTGTGAGACAGGGGACGGTTCTGCGTCCTATTTAGAGCATCTTTCTATAATTCCCTTACTTATCCCAGTCAATCTGCTAATTTGCCTGATGGAAAGTCCCTCTTTTCTCAATTTTCTAATGCAGCTGTTCCTCTCTTTAACTTCCAATAACTGAACATCAGATGCATTTTTACATTTTGTTACTTTCCTCATGATTTCCTTTGCTTGCTCATCTGTCAGGCGGAAAGGACGCTCTTTGATATCTAAATAAGTATCTTCACTCTCCTCACTGTGGAATACTTCTAACTGCTCTCTATCCATCATATCCAGAACAAAATCAGTATCTACTAATGAATCACCCTTGGACTTAACATAACAATTATAGCTGCTGTAAGGATACTCCTCCAGTTTTTTTACTAAACCTGCTTTCACCGGATTCTGGTGGATATATCGAAACACGCTCAAAAAGTATTTCTCATCTTCAATTGGTTCACTTTTGAATCTGTCCTGAAATAAATGTCCCACCCTACAATATTTTGCATTATACCAGTAGGCATATCGCCCGCAAATTCTTTTAAATACTTGTTCTAATGGTTCTTTTTCAATCCTTATAATCAGATGAAGATGATTTCCCATAAGGCAATACGCATATAACTTAAATCCGCTTATTAGTTTGCAGTCCTTTAGTATTTCAATGAATTTTTTATTGTCCTCTCTGTCCTCCAGTATTTGCTGTTGGTTAATGCCCCTGAGCATTATGTGATATATCCCCGTTGAACTAAGTCGCCTTGCATGTCTTGGCATTATATATCACCTCTGGGATATATTAACATGTCAAATTACCCCAGTCAAGGCCAAGACATAGTACCGTCCCCTGTCTTATGCATAGAACCGTCCCCTGTCTTATGTTGTCTTATGTCTTATGTATGGTCGGGCCGTCTAAGGAGCTTAAAAACCTCATCCGCGGCAACTGGATCGCTGATGTAGTAGCCCTAGATCTCGTCGCAGCCATGCTTTCTTAAAAATTCAAGCTGCTCTTTATTTTCAACACCTTCTGCAACGACTCTGAGCCCCAGTGTTTGCGAAAGATGAATCATACCTCTAACCAGGGCCTGATCCTTTTCGCTTTTGAACAGATTGTTTATGAAGCTCCTGTCTATTTTAATCCTGTTGACAGGCAGGTGATTCAGCCTACTCAGCGAGGAATATTCCGTACCAAAGTCATCTATTGATATTTCTATTCCCAGTTTTCTCAAGCCCTGCAGTGTACTCAATATATTGTCAGATTCCTTCACAGCAGAGCTTTCCGTAATTTCCAGATTGAGATATTCTGCCTGCAAGCCTGTTTCTTTAAGTATTTTTTCTACAGTAGTGATGAAATTCGAATCATGCAGTTGAATCACAGATGCATTAACAGATATTTGGATTTTGGTCAACCCCATTTCATGCCACGCTTTTGCCTGGCTGCAGGCGGTTTTTAATACCCATTCACCGATAGGACCAATCAATCCATTCTGTTCGGCCAGCGGGATGAACATTTCCGGAGCGATAAGTCCGTAGTCAGGAAGGTTCCAGCGAACCAGAGCCTCCATACACCGGATTTCGCCGGTTTTCGTCGATAGCAGAGGTTGATAATGCAAGATTAATTCTTCGTTCTCCAATACCCTGTATAGTTTGTTGGAGAGTTCATGCTTCAGCATAATTTCTTCTTTCATGTCCTCAGTACACAGGCAGTACTGCCCTTTCCCCCGGGACTTTGCCTCGTACATGGCGATATCCGCATTTCTTATCAGGGTATCGGCATCCTTGCCGTCAAAAGGATAAACAGCAATGCCAAAACTGGCGGAAATATGGATTTCCTGGCTACGCACAGTAAATGGCGTTTTAAAGACGTTGAGCACCTTATCGGCAATTTTACTGACATCCCCGGTGCTCTTGAGATTACCAACCATGATTAAAAACTCGTCTCCGCCGAAACGGGACACCGTATCAGATCTGCGAAACGATTCGGACAATTTCCGGGAAACCTTTATAATTAGTTCATCCCCCACCTTATGCCCCATTGTGTCATTCACATTTTTAAAAGAATCCAGATCCATAAATATTACCGCAATTAATTTGCTTGTCCGCTCTGTAAGCGCAATGGCCTGGTTCAAGCGATCCCTGAACAGTGTTCGATTGGGAAGACCGGTCAGTGTATCATGATAGGCCATGAAGTTTATTTGCCTAATTTTCATGATTTTCTTTTTCGCACCCTGCAAGGCATTGATCCGCAATTATCTGTGCCCGACCACCCCAAAGCAAAGTCTGATTTTTTTGCCATCTCCCTGCCTGAAATGGCCTTCGACTACTTTTCCAACCTGCCGGCTGTCGAAAAGTTTGATGCGCTGATTGTGGACGAAGGCCAGGATTTTCATGAAGAGTGGTACTTATGGTTGCGCAGCATGCTAAAGGAAAACGGCTACTTTTATATTTTTGTCGACCCAGGCCAGTCAGTTTATCAAACCGATTCCGCTTTTTTGAAAAAGCTGCCCCACTCCAAACACCGCTTGGCCCAAAACCTGCGCAATACCGAAGCTATTAACAAGTGGATTTATGAAAACTTCCCCCAGTATGGGGTTTTAAAAGCCAGGCTGCCCGGCGGACTGCCGGTCAGTGTCTTTTCCTGGCGGGATCCCGAAGAAGAAAAAAGACTGATTGAAAAAGAAATAGGGCGCCTGATTATTCAGGGCATCCGCCCCCAGCGCATTACCATCTTCCTGATCGGCCTCAGGGAATGGAACTATGCCTGTACACCCGCCGATATTTATGTCGGCGCTTCAAGGGCAAGATATTTGCTGCATGTTTTTCACCATCAGGACTTTTCCATAAAACAGGCAAAAATTTAACAGCACTAAACAGCCTGGAAACTTTGTGCCGCTTTCAGGAAACAGGAAGCGGCATTTGCATTGGAATTAAAATAAATGTGCGTATAACCGGCCACGACATTTTTATACCGGTAACCGTCAATGAATTCGTGCCCGTCGCTGGTTTTTGCCGTGTAAAAGTCCGCTGCAAGCCCGGAGTCTGCCACCCGCGACTGGTGGAACTCCTGCCCGCGAATAACCGTTCCGGCAGGACCGAGCAGCGAATCGCGGCGTGTCACAAGCTCAATGTAGCGGATTTGCAAATATTCCGGGTCCATTATGAAATCAATGGGCAGAACTCCGCTCATTGGATAGCTTTTACCGTCAAAGCCGGTGAGCGAACGTCCAAGATAAAGCAGTCCGCCGCCCTCGCCGTAAACAGGCATGCCAAGCCCGGCGGCGCGGCGCAGCTCCGCAGCCAGCTTGACATTGTCCGCCAGTTCGCGGGCAAAACTCTCCGGATAACCGCCGCCCAGGTAGACGGCATTCGTACCGGGCGGTAGCGTGTCGCCCCTGACCGGCGAAAACTCCACAATTTCAAATCCCGCCGCTTCCAGCGCGGCCAGGTTTTCCTCGTAATAGAAGCAAAACGCCGCATCGCGGGCGACAGCCAGACGTGCACCCGGGCGAAGCGATGTCTTGGCAAATGGAGATTGAGGAACCCTTTTTGCTATTAGCGTAAAACCAAAAATCCTATCAACATCAATTTGCTTTGCAACATTATTCAAGCCGCTGTTATCATCGCTTGCTAGGTTCTCGTATGTGGTAATAAGCCCAAGATGACGCTCTGCAACCTCAAGCGCCGGGCTGTCGCAGATAACCGACAGGACTTGTTGCCACCGCTTGGCACCGACCGCAGCCTTGATTAAGTTTCTGTGAGTCCGGCTTCCCGGGCGCCCGCAGCGGTTTAAAATGAATCCGGCAATCTTTACATTGGAATCAAAGGAGTTTATCCCGTCCATTATTGCTGCAGCGGTGCGCGTCATCCCGTAGACGTCTATAACCACAGCCACAGGAAGGCCAAGGATAGCGGCAATATGGGCGGCGCTGCCCTCGCCTGTGCCGCCTGCACCGTCAAACAAGGCCCCCATTCCCTCAACTACTGCAACATCGGCGTTTTGGCTCCAGCGAAAGTAAGTGTCGCGGATTCCCTCCTCCCCCATCATCCAGTAATCCAGGTTCACGGCCGGCCTGCCGACAATGGCGGAATGGTACATGGGGTCGATGAAATCCGGCCCGATTTTAAAGGGCTGGACTGCAAGCCCCCTTGCCTTGAGGGCGGTTAGCAAAGCTCGCGTGACTGTGGTTTTTCCCGCCCCGCTGTGCGTCGCTGATATGATTATACCGGGCGTTTGCTTGTTATTTGGCATAGCTTCACTCCTCGTCTACATTGTTCACCTATTGCCCTAATAGCACAAGCCGCTTTAGTTTCTCAGGGTGTACATCTATCCCTTAAAAGCTATTACGCTTTTTTTAGAAGACCGGTAAAACACACCGGCCGCCGGTGACGGGAATATTCCGAAAAAAAACAAAACGGCAAAACGCACGCACCGGCAGACAGATGCGCCGGAACACTTTGCTTATAACAGGAATTTGCTTATCCTGCCCGTATAATAAAGAGACAGCCTGTGCAAAGCTCTTGTGCAGGCAACATAGAGCAGCTTTTTATCCTCCGCATTCCGGTAGTTGGCATCATTTGCCTCATATACCAAAACAGCATCAAATTCAAGTCCCTTTGCCATGTAAACAGGCATAATATGCACCCCCGCCACCGTCTCAGGCGTGCCTTCCCTGATTAACTTTACGTCAATCCTGCTTTTTATCCGGCCGTACAGTTCCTCTGCCTGCCGCATACTCTTGCAGATAACGGCAATTGAAGCATAGCCTGATTTCTCATAGCCTATAATGTCTGCCAGCACCGCCTCATCAAGTTCGGCGGTACTTGCTTTGCCTATGACTTCAGGAGCGCTTCCGTGTCTTTCAAAGCTTTCCATTGCAGTTCCGTTATCAAGCAGTTTCGCACTAAAGGCGTTAATTTCATAGGATGAGCGATAGCTTCTCGTCAAAAAAAACGTTGTAGTTTTTCTTTTGTTCAGGATTACCTTAATCTCATTGTAGAAAGACAAATCCGCCTGCTTTTCAATTGTTTGGTTAATATCGCCCAGAACAGTAAATTTAGCCCTTGGAAACAGCAATTTCAAAAGCTCATAATGCAAAGGGTAGTAATCCTGGGCTTCGTCAACCACAACCTGTCTGATGGCAGAGAAAGCGCTGTAGCCGGCCATCCTTATTTTCAGATACATCAAGGCAATGGCATCATCGTAGCGCAGCCTGTTTTTAGCAAGGTTTTTGACGGTCTCAGCCATAATCAGTTCAATACCGGGGGGCAGTACGAGTCCCTTTGCCAGCCGGAAAAAGAGGGCTTTATCTGCAAATAACGCCCTGTAGAGAGACAAATAGTCTATTCTTATAAACTTATCTATAGCTTTCCGTAAAGCGGCACCCTGCTTTATTGCCAGCAACCGCGCCAGGGCTTTTGCGTCTTCAGGCCTGGCTTCGGTGTGTTCAGCCACGAATTTTTCAAGCTTCCTGTACCTTGCTCTTCTTTTTTCCTGCAGCATGTTTTTGATTTGAGTTTTTATGAGCTGCAACCGTTTTTCCAGAGGCACAGCTTTTTTTTGCCTGTCCAGCAGCTTCATCTTTAGCCGGTGGCGGTCCACAATATATTCACCGTTATAATAAATATCACTGAATTCTATCATCCGGCGCTCATAATACTGCATAAAACGTTCAAGGATAACAAGAAAAGTCTTGGAAAGCTTAAAATCCACACCGGCTTTAAGCAGTTCTCTTTGCCTTTCATTTTCCGCGGTTATCATTTCTTCAAACAGCATGTTCCTGCTTTCCGCCCTTATACTGTTTTTAAATATCAAGGCGAAGATATCTTCAAAGGTAAGGGCCTGGATATTTTCTTCGCCCAGTTCGGGCAAAACATTGGCAATATACCGGCCAAACAAAAAATTGGGCGAGATCAGGACAATATTGTTGGCGTTCAGTTTCTCACTAAGCCCCCGGTACATTAAAAAAGCCACCCTGTGCAAGGCAACGGCAGTTTTCCCGCTGCCCGCAACTCCCTGAACAATAACAAGCTCGTTTTCAAGATCACGAATAATTACATCCTGTTCTCTCTGGATGGTTTCAACAATGGTTCTCATCTTTGGCGATGCATTGCGGGACAAGGCCATTTTAAGCATATCATCCAGGACACTGACGTTCGAATCAAAAAAATACAATAACTTGCCTTTTTTTATTTCATACTGGCGTTTCAAGGTTAGCTCGCCTTTTACAGTGCCGCCCGGCGCCCGGTAACCGGCCTCGCCCGGTTCATAACGGTAAAAAATGCTTGCAACAGGCGCCCGCCAGTCATAAACATAGGTACGATAAGTCTTATCATCCGTCAGATTCCCTGTGCCTATATAAATACTTTCCAAGTCACGCCCCTTTTCCTTAAAGTCTATCCTGGCAAAGTACGGGGAATCCAGCATTTTTTTATATTTTCTTATCCTGGCCGCTGTAGCTTCATAATCATATGTCAGGACTTGCAGAGGCACACTCTGCTGCACCATATCGAGAAGCTGACTGAAAGTATAGGCATAATGTGACGTGCTTTCATACATATGACGCCTTGCTGCTATCAGGTTCTTTTTCTTTCTTTCAATGCTTTCCTGTTCCCCCTGCAGCTTATCTTTGACAACGGCAATTACCTGTTCCAAATACCTTTTCTCTACAATCAAGTCTTCTTCATAGGTGCCCATAAAAACACTCACCGCCTCTTTATTTGCTTTCCTCCATTGTTTGCGGCACACAGTACGCGGCTATTTTTCTGCAAAATGCAGTCCGGTTCTTTAGACAGCATGGTTTTGATGTTAAATGTGTCCAAACAGACAACGGGGCCCGAGTTTACAAATTGCCTCGGAGCTGCAAAAAAAGACCTGCCGGCTCTATTCGAAAAGACAGCTGCGAAAATAGGTATCCAGCACAAACTAATTCGTCCTTACACCCCACGGCACAACGGTAAGGTAGAGCGCAGCCACCGAGAAGACATGAAACGCTTCTACAGCACCCTCACATTTTACTCGCTGGCTGACTTCCAGGCCCAGCTTAAAGCTTACAACCGCCGTTCGAACAATATCCCGATGCGTCCTCTCGGTTACCTATCTCCGCTGGAGTTTTTAAAACTGTACTGTGTCCAACATGTTTGACAAACCTACATGCAGAAAAATTCTTTTATAAAGAGCGCTTTCCGGAAACGAAAGCGCTCTTTTTTTATATGCTTGCAGCGTTTACCGCCTGTCTTTTTGCAGCAAGCCTCCAAAGCCATTTTATCGGCTTAATGCGGCAGAACCTAGCGCCATTTATCAACGGAAACAATGGTGCCCTTTGCCGGCAGGACTGAATCAAAAAGCTGGTAATAAGGATTATTCTGGCCGCCCGCAACAATGACCTGCACATCATCAAGGCCGGTCAGGCTGGGAAGCATGACATCATCGGCAAGCTCTTTGTACCAGGCGGGAACCCCGGAGCCGACAAAAGCGTTGAGTGATTGGGTGCTTTCCTTCCATTCACGCACGCTCATCTGCAAACTAAGATACAGGTATTCCTGGATATCCCTTTTTGTTATTCCTTGCCCGGCAAGCTGCTTTGCCAAAAGCGGGTCCATTATGATTACCATCCCGCCGCGGGTCATTTTGGCGTTCCAGGCAATATTGGCCAGGCTCGCCCATTCGCCGGGAATCATGGCAGTAGGCCGGAATCCCCATGACTTAAAGACTGTAACGGTGCTTTCTTCTTTTTTAAAGCCATGTGTTACATGGTACGGCTCCCAGGGACTTTCATCTTCGTTTTCCGCAAAAGAAAATCCGTATTTCAGGGCATTGCCCACTGTTGACATGTCGTTTATTCCCGGTTCGGTTCCGCCCAGGTTGATCAGAAACAGCCTGATAGCCCGGCCGATGGTGGCATTGGCCTGGTTCCCGGGTCCCAAAGCATTGTTTTTGGCATTCATGCCGATTTCTTTTGCTACGGGGCCGTTTACGACGGACCAAAAGGCAAAGGAACTTGTGCTGCGGACAAATGTTCCCGTCTCTGTCACAGGATCAATCAAGGCTTCCGCCAGTGCCAGCAAAACAGGCATGTATTCAGGCAGGCAGCCTGCCATAACCGCATTGACAGCAACCTTCTCCACTGTCACTTCCCACTGCTCCGGGTCCATCCTTCCCAACACTTCATCGGGCGAGTGGCTTGTCCCCGCAAGCATCCTTTCAACCCTCTCCTCTGTGGGAGGGATAATGGGCAGCCCGTCGCTCATGCCCTTCTCGATGAAAAACCTGTTAACCTGTTCCAGGGTACCCCTGCAGGCAATCCTTTCCCGGGGGATGGCCTTCTGCACCCCTGTCCGGCTTTCTTCCTCCGTCAAGGGGACGGTCAGAGCCTTTATTATATCATCATACACCGCTTCAATTTTCGCAGGAGTGTCCTTTTGCGCCGCCTCGGCAACGGGATGGGGAATAACAATTCTGCGCACCCCGGGATAGCCGAACATATCCGCCGAAGCCTTTGCATCCCGGATAAAAGGGTTTGTAATAATGGAAACGGCGGGGATTCCCCTTTTCTCAATTTCAATTTGCATGTGGATACACCACATGGTGCAGGACCCTCAATCACCGACGGCAACTACCGCGGCGTCCGCATTCTCCTCCAGTTCCCGCCACCAGTTCTGCGGTTCCGGCCTGGTGTAGGGGGTTGTTTTGGGGTGATAAACCAGCTTTGCATCGGGAAAGTCCTTCTGCAGCAGTTTCATTGCAGTTTTTAGAATTACTTCCGCTCCGTTCTTGCCGTTATCGACAAAATAAATTGTCTTGCCCTTCAAGTCCCCAAGGCGGGGGCTGGGCGGGGAAAGCTTGATGTCCTTCATATTGCCCCTGGGTTCCAAACAACTGTAAATAATTTCATCAACAGTCACCGGTAATACCTCCCTGTTCTTATTCAATGCTCCCTATTTCTTTTATTTTTTATTTTCTCTTCCCTGCGGGCGGCTTCCTTGTTTGCTGCAATTTTTTTTGGCTCCAAAGAATTAGCATCTCTCCACTGCATGAATAAATACGCAGGCCCTAAAAGCGGCAGGTATTAAATTTGCTTAAATATGTTAATATTACTTAAT
Source organism: Firmicutes bacterium UBA3932 (assembly GCA_002385825.1). Lineage (GTDB taxonomy): Bacteria > Bacillota > Clostridia > Peptostreptococcales > Anaerovoracaceae > UBA1426. The sequence continues at coordinate 31,442 of DGEG01000133.1, forward strand.
ACAAACTGAAGAGGTATTTCCTGCCAATAGGGCGAACTGCTGTTATTGGCTGACTATTCTGAATACTTGAGATGAAAGCCGGCCGGCCTCGCACAAATTCAGCCCGAAAGCTTAAAACAGAAGAGGCTATTTTTGCAGCCGGCCCCATAATATATTAATAGAGAAAACTAACAAATTGCAAAGGAGGTGCTTAAATGCTTGGGCGGATTATAAAACTCACGATCATTGCATTTTTAATCTCACTGTTTGCATTTATCGTTGTTCAGGGATTTTCCAAAGAAGCTGCGCTGCCGGTCACCAAAGGTTCTACAGCGGCAGCAGCCGCAATAGAGTATTTGGCAGCGGATGCCTTTTCACCGGAGAGACTGAAAGAAGGCAAGGCGGTATTTGAGGAAAAATGCGCCGTCTGCCATTCAGACAGCGGAAGGGATATGGTATATTTCGGAGACCCGGATTTCAACCCCGCAAGGGTGATTGGAAGTGTGAAAAAATTTGCCGGGGCATCAGACGACCCTGAAATAGGAGAAAAAGTATACGAGTATCTGAGATATTACAATGACGGCGCTTTTATGAGCCAGGATGAACCCTTCCTGCAGCCGGGCCCGCGGGGTTTGGAACCCGGTGTCAACAATCCCATCCTCTCAAGGGGTGAAGATTTCTGGGGTTCTCTTACGGGACACAGGATTCCCACACCCGATGATATTAATATAGATAAAATCTGGGATTCATATGACCTAACACAGGTGATTATCCCATTCAAAGTAACCAGCTGGGCGGAGTATATGCCCCATGCCGTACCGCTTCCGGCAGCCGTGGCTGAAATAAGAAACCTCTTTAACCGGCAGGGGTATGACCTTAACAACCTTCCCTTGCCCGACAAAGGCCTTGGACTTATGTTCAACTTTGGAGTAAACAGCATCTATGAAAAATACCAGTTCTCCAGCCATAGTTTCACTAAGGCGGACCATTCAAAGGACTTTCTCGAAGCCATGTACAGCACATCACTGGTAAAATGGCTGGCAGTCCTTGATTTTGAATACGGTCTCCCCCAAAGAGTAAACAATTCCTGGAACGGAAAATGGGAGTTTGGCCCCTATGAAAACACTATCCTCTGGGGACCGGGCTCCAATCTGGAGTATATTAATTCCTATGCCATAAACCTCTTTGAGACAATTCTTTCCCGGGAGCGCATGCGAAACGAATGGTCCCATTATTCCCTGATGTTCGTTACCGGTAAACGGGGAAATCTTATGCCCTCAACATTTTTCCATTACGGTACGATGCCCTGGGGATGCAAAATGTATGATGCCGGTTTGTTTGCCGGACCTGACTTGCAGCTGTTTATCGGACTGAAAGGCTTTGCAGACTTTTGGAACCATTCCAAGCAGTATCCCGGCAAATCATATATGGGAACACAGTCCATCCCGCACTACGGTTTGGAAACAAGAAGGTTCCTGACAGCTTTCTATTGGACCTATTATTCCTTCATCAACTATCCGTATGACAAAAGGACAGTCCTTAATCCTTTCCTTGAGCTTATTTACAGGCAGTGGCTGGCATCTATCGGTGCAACGGAAAATGAACTGCGGAATTTCAGAACGGACACTTACAACATGCCTTTGCAAAACAGGGATGAAGAAAGATACAGGGTGCTGGTTCAGGCCTACGAAAGCCTGGCACCTGTGATGAGCGAAGAGCAAAAAGATTTTGTGAAAGCATATATCAGACGCATCTATCCTGAACATCCCTCAGGATATGCGGCTCCCTTCCTTCCCTACAAATGGGAACTGGTTGACCCGGCACCCCAGAAGCCAGTAATCCTGCCCTTTGGCTCTGACACTGCCTATGCAGGGAATCCCTATGTTTTAAGGATACTGAGAGCCCAGGCCAAGGACGGGGACATTGAAATTACGGCAGCAAACCTTCCCGACGGCGCCAGGCTTGTCAAAACGGAAGGCAGCTGGGAAAGCGATGATTATGAATACTCTCTCGTCTGGACTCCCGCCCAGGAGCAGGCCGGCAAAAGCTATCAGGTAAAACTCCTGGCAAAGAGCAACATGGGGACAAGTGAACTGTCCGTGCAGGTAAAAGTGGCGGCAGAAGAAGAACCTGTAGCCCTTGACGACATACCGGATTATTCGGTTTACGTGGGGCAGGAATTATGCTTCCCGCTCACCGTTCAAAACTACCATGCGGAAAAGCTGGAATTTTCCCTGGAGGGGAACTTTGGCGAAGTAATGAACAACGCCTGGAATACGGCCGGCATTTACACTGTAACGCCCGGTGAAGATGATGTGGGCACACACACGGTA
>DGEG01000029.1:0-10796 GCA_002385825.1 Firmicutes bacterium UBA3932
CCGCTATGGTTTCCGCTATGCTTTCCACTATTTTTTTCGTAGTACCCGTGGCGCTGAAATAAACAGCACACACTTTATTGAAATTCATAATACCAACCTTCTGCTTTCTGTAACGAGCCTACTCTTGTTTCAATATGTCCTCCAGCAAGGACACTATATCCTGGGGATATTTTTCTTTCTCTTCCCTTAACATCTTCATGGCAACATCCATTGCCTGCGCCTCCCTATAGGGCCGGTAAGATGTAATTGCGTCAACGGCGTCGGCCACCATTGCGATCTTGGCGTTCATGCCTATTTCATCTTCTTTTAACCCATTCGGGTATCCGCTTCCGTCCAGCCTCTCATGATGTTGCGTAATGATGTCCATATATTCTTTGGGTATGTTAAATTCTCCGAGAGAACAGGCGCCCAACTCGCAATGCTGTCTGACGAATGTTCTTTCCATATCCGTCAATTCTCCATCCTTTTCCAATATGGATTTCGGTACCAACAGTTTACCCGCGTCATGCAGCAAAGAGCTGAAGCCTATGTTATATAATTTCTCATCACCATAACCCAAATTTTCAGCCATCATGATGCACATTATGGCAACATCGATGGAATGTGTATATATCCAGCCCACGTAATTGGCCAACGCATTTACATATATCCACCAAGGTTTGTTCTTAGACTCAAAGATAATATTGCATAATACTTTACTGGGCTTCTCCAAAATGAAGGGGTCCTTGACGTTCATCTTTTCCCCAAATTTCTTTGTGATCGAATCGATGAGACTTTTCAACTCGGCATTAAATGTAAAAATATCCTTATTCAGGGCTGTAGGAGTAAAAACTTCTCTTTGCTTGTCATCTGAGGAGAAAACATCATTTTGCTGGTTATCGCCGACAACCACGATACTTGAGATATCATAACTGTCATCCAATATATCAATGTCATGGTTTTTCAGTCTTATAAGCTTGGCTATTACTTTTGGAGATACTCTTTGACCCTTTCTTATTAAAAGCATCCCTCTCTTGGTATAGACATCTTTTGTAATATAATATCCATTTTTCTCTTTTTCATAAAAGTCATAGAGTCTTTTAGCAGTACCTCTTTCCATTTACCCCTTCATACCTTTCAAATTATTTTAAAAGAGCAGTTTTTCATTTAAACAGTAATGAAATATATCTTTCTTTGTTAATTATATAACAAACTCGTCGCAAAAGCAACTTCAGAATACTTAAAATTGTCTAAAATACGGCCCTTTTTTGCAGAAAGCAACCGCATTTGACAAAAATTATTATAATTGATTTTTCTTCTTATTTTATGTCCTTTGCTTTAACTGGAGCCGGAAGCAACCAAATATAAATTATAACCACTTTTTTGCCGAAAAGGCAACCAAATTTTAGAAAGATTTTTTTGATATCCTCCGCTTCAAAAGCCTTTACGGATTTCTTAAAAAAACAACCGAAGGTTAAAAAGATTTTCCGGTTACTTTCCCTATTGAAACAAGTAGTTTATTTATTATTAGTCGATGTCTAAAGTAATAGCTCTCCTAATTTGTTGATTTTTCATACCTGTGTAAATTTCTTCACACGCAACGTCCGGAAAGAGTTTAACACGGCAAGGAAAGTCACACCCACATCCGCAAATACTGCAGCCCTCATGGAGGCAAGGCCAACGCCGCTTAGGATCAAAACCAGCACTTTAACGCTGATGGCAAAAACAATGTTCTGTTTTGCTATGCTCAGCGTATTCTTGGCTATGCCTATGGCAACAGCCACTTTCGACGGTTCATCGGTCATGATGACTATGTCCGCAGCTTCGATGGCAGCGTCGGAACCTAATCCGCCCATGGCAATACCGATGTCCGCCCTGGCTAAAACAGGAGCATCATTGATGCCGTCGCCTACAAAAACAAGCTTTCCCGTCTTCGACTTTTGGCCGAGAAACTCCTCCACCTTCTCTACTTTATCCGCCGGAAGCAGTTCGGTATGAACCTCATCCATTCCCAGAGTTTCTGCAACTCCTCTTCCTATGGATTCCGTATCGCCTGTGAGCATAACGTTTTTCTTGATATGTAACTCTTTAAGCCGGCTTATTGCCAATCCGGCGTCTTCTTTCAACTCATCGGCAATCAGGAAGAATCCGGCATATTCTCCGTCTATGGCAACGTGAACCGTGGTTCCGTCCCAATGTTCCTCCGAATAATCAACGCCAATGCTCTCCATCAGTCTGAAATTGCCTGCTGCCACCAACCTGCCGTCCACACGAGCCTGAACACCCTTGCCGGGGATTTCCTTCAGTTCGGAAATCCGGTCGTTGTCGATGCTCTTTCCGTAAGCCCGTTTCAGGGACTGTGAAATCGGGTGATTCGAATAGTTTTCCGCATGAGCCGTCAGCTCCAAAAGCTCTTCTTCGGAAATTCCTTTTGGATGGATTTTCTGTACTTCAAAAATGCCTTTTGTCAGAGTCCCGGTCTTGTCGAATACAATAGTTTCCGCCTGGGCGAGGGATTCAAGATAATTCCCGCCCTTCACAAGAATTCCGGCCCTGGAAGCACCGCCGATGCCTCCGAAAAAGCTTAGAGGAATGGATACTACAAGGGCGCAGGGGCAGGATACAACCAGGAAGGTCAACGCCCGGTATACCCATTGGCTGAACGTAGCGCTTTCAAACACAAGCGGAGGCACGATAGCCAGAAACACTGCAATAAACACGACTACCGGCGTATAATACCTGGCGAACCTGGTAATGAACTTCTCCGAGTTAGATTTCCTGTTGCCGGCATTTTCCACCAGGTCGAGGATTTTGTTTACTGTGGATTCGCCGAATTCTTTTGTGACTTCCGCAATTATTACTCCGTTGAGATTGATGCACCCGCTGATCAATTCATGGCCTGCCTCCACTTCACGAGGCACAGACTCTCCCGTAAGAGCTGATGTATCGATCATGGACCGGCCTTCCAGCACCTTGCCGTCAAGAGGAATTTTCTCTCCCGGCTTAATGACGATGACGTCGCCGATCCGTATCTCCTGCGGATCCACAGTCACGATTTCATCGCCTCTTTTTACATTGGCGTAATCGGGCCTGATATCCATGAGATCGGAGATGGATTTTCTGGATCTGTCCGCCGCATAATCCTGAAAATATTCGCCGATCTGATAGAACAGCATGACGGCAACTCCCTCGGGATATTCGCCGATTATAATTGCTCCGATGGTGGCAACGCTCATTAAAAAGTTTTCATCAAAAATTTCCCCTTTGGTGATATTGCCCATTGCCCGCATCACGATATCTCCGCCCACGATTAGATAGCTGATTAAGAAAACCGCCGGCTTAAGCCATATTATTTCGGAATTTATAAAAAGCGCTATGGCAAAAATAACGCCGCCCAATATGATTTTCACTAAATGCTTGTCTATATTCTTGTCCATCTTACTATTTCATGTCGCTCCTTTTGTTATAATGTCGTGCTTCTTTAGTCATGTTACCTTCATTGCATCTGGGCTTCATCAAACATTATCTTCAGTGGTGTGAATGAGCCCCTGATCCAAAATAAGTTTGACGTGGTCGTCTGCCAGCGAGTAATACACCACTTTCCCTTCTCTCCGGCTTTTCACCAAGTGAGCCTGTTTCAGCACTCTGAGCTGGTGGGAAATGGCGGACTGGGTCATGTTCAGCAGATAGGCGATGTCGCAGACACACATCTCGTCTTCATCAAGCGCCCATAGTATTTTAATTCTCGTGGAGTCGCCGAAGACCTTGAATAATTCCGCCAAGTCGTAAAGAATCTCCTCTTCCGGCATTTTCTCTCTGACCTTGGCCACCACGTCTTCATGTATGACATTGCAATCGCATTTTTCAACCGGTTGCAGATTCCTCGCCATGTATATCCTCCTTTGTATCATTGAACAATTGAACAATTATTCATTTGTTAATTTGATTTTATGCCCGCTTATCTTTTTTGTCAACTGTAAAAAGTAATTATTTATAAAAAAAGACCCTGTAATAAATAACAGAGTCGTAACAACAGAGCCCGGTCTATTAAAATCAAAATGCGCCGGCACGCGCCAGTCTATAAAGATTCTACGATTTATAGCCTCCCATCATGATGTAGTCACCGTCGTAAGTCCCGCCCTGGATGGGCTTGTATTCGGAGTTAGTGAAAACACCCCTGGTAATGGCATCCTCGCCAAAGCGTTCCCGTATCTTATCCACCGCTTCATCCAGCTTTTGATTCTTTTCCGAAGTTTCATCGTCGAAGAGCGAAAGCTGGACACATTCTTCCTCTCTTGAAAGGTTGGAAACGGATACGCCCAACAGGCGCAACGGCTCTCCTTTCCAACATTCATCAAAGAGCCGGCAAACGTGATCGTAAATTTCGCTGGTAGCGTCGATGGGGTTCTGCAGTTGGAGCTGGTGGCTGTAGCGAATAAATCTGTCCGTCTTCAGTGAAACGGATATGAGGGAAGCTTTGCAGCATGCTTTACGAAGCCGCATTGCAACCTTTTCCGTCAACGCCAAGAGTACCTTACAGGCTTCCTCCCTGTCGGAGATATCGTACTTTGTGGTGGTGCTGTTTCCGATTCCTTTTTGGAGTATCTGGTCGTTGTGAATCACTTCAGAGTCGTCTATTCCATTTGCATAATTCCACACTAAAAGCCCATGGCTTTTCAGCAGAGATTTTATGTGATGGGGATCAGAGCGGGCAAGGTCTCCAATAGTGTGGACGTTGATTTTCTTGAGTTTTTCCGCGGTAGCTCTTCCCACCATGAAGAGTTCCCTCACGGGCAGCGGCCACATCTTTTCCTCAATCTCCTCGGGATAAAGCGTATGGACCATATCCGGCTTCTTTAACTCCGACCCCATCTTGGCCAGGAGTTTGTTGCACGAAATGCCTATATTCACCGTAAACCCAAGCTCTTTCTTCATACGCGCTTTGATTTCATAAGCCACTTGCAGGGGAGGTCCGAATTTCTTCACGGACCGGGTATAGTCCATAAAGCATTCATCCACGCTATATCGTTGGATTTGCGGGGAATATTGGTAAAGCAACTCGTACATGGCATCGCTGCATTTCATATATAGATCGTAATCCGGCGGAAACACCAGTATGTTCGGGCATTTTCTCCTGGCTTCCATCAGGCTTTCGGCCGTGCGGATTCCATAAGCTTTTGCCGGAATCGACCTGGCCAGTATGATCCCATGACGGTTTTCCGGGTCTCCCGCAATGACGGCAGGTATCTCCCGGATGTCCGTAGGATACCCCTTCTCCAACAGGTCAACGGCCGTCCAGCTCAAGTAAGCGCTATTCGCATCGATGTGAAAAATGCTTCTCATGGCTCTGCCCTTCCCCCTGTATGCACATATTATCAGAACATACGTTCCGATTCAAGCCGAAAGTTGTATTTGGTGTCTGTATTTGGTGTCTGACACTTTTTACAACTAACCCCATATACAACTACGGCTTCCCTTGGACTTTCTGGGCAAGTTGTTATATTTGAGTGAATAACTTGTTTACTGGGCTTGCAGATTCAAGTATACTTAAACCTAAGATTATCTAAATGAGAATATATAAGAATCTACTTCGAAATACTTGCCGCAGTTCAAATTGCAATAACGGAGGAAGCCATGCATACCGATCGCAAGACGAAGAACGAAACCTTGGACTATCTACAGCCTATAGAGATCGCCGAAGGTGTGTTTTGGGTAGGTTTTGCCGACACCAATCTGGGGCTCCGCTGCAACCCTTATCTGATCGTGGACGGAGACGAGGCCGTGCTCATCGACGGAGGTAGCCGGGGAGATTTCAGCACGGTGATGATGAAAATCCTGCGCACGGGCGTCAATCCCCGCATGATAAAAAGCCTTATATACCAACATTACGATCCGGATTTATGCGGAAACCTGCCTCATCTTGAAGCCGTTATCAATAATAAAGATCTGAAAATCATCTCTCATAAAGAAAATAACATATTCATTCATTTCTATTCCACCGCGTCGAAAAAACTATGCGTTGAAGAAATGAACTTCTCCTATACCTTTGGAAACGGCCGCCGGTTAGAGTTCATAATGATCCCTTACGCTCATTGTCCGGGGAACTTCATGACCTACGACTGCAAAACCAAGACCCTGTTTTCCAGCGACCTTTTCGGAAGCTACGACAACATCTGGGAGCTTTACCTTCGGGACATGGATGAATGCTTCAACTGCAATCCGCAGGACGAATGCCACGTCCGCAATCGGAAGTGTCCCATACGTGGAATCATTTCCTTCCATCAACGAGTCATGAACTCCGCCGCATCACTTCGATACGCATTGGATCAAGTAGAAACCAAAGAGATTGCTTTGCTGGCGCCGCAACACGGAAGCCTGATCGATTCACCGGATGTCAGGAAACTAATATCCCGACATCTAAAAAGCCTCGAACATGTGGGTTTTGATTACTATATGCACAGAAAAATGCAGGGGAAAGTCAAATGAACAAGACGATACAATCTTTATGTTCCCAGTTTAAATGCGAAATTGTAACGCCGGAGCTGATTAACGCCACTCAACTCCTGCTCAGCGATTTCGCAGATAAAGTCGATCTTCAGCTTCAAAACGATTTGATGTCGGATATGATGTACAAGTATACGGAGCTTTCCCGCAGCCTTGAGGAAAGCAACCGCATCATTGCCCAGCGGGAAATGGAACTGAAAAAATACAGTGAACACTTGGAGGAACTGGTGGACGCCAAAGTTCGTGAGATATCCGACGCCCAGATTGCCACCATCTACGCCCTCGTAAAGCTGGCAGAATCCAGGGATGGTGACACAGGAGCCCATATCGAGCGAACCGCACAGCTTTGCCGGCTCCTTGCTGAAAAGCTCAGACAACTCCCGGAATTCTCGGAGATCATCGATGATGAATACATTGAGAATATCTATCGTTCCAGCCCTCTCCACGATATAGGAAAAGTAGGAATTCCCGATGCCATTTTACAAAAACCGGGGAAACTGACCCCGGAGGAATATGAAATCATGATGACCCATGCAGAAATCGGAGCAAAGACTTTAGAAGACGTGGCAAAACAATATAAGGGCAATACATTTATTAAAATGGGCCTGGAGATTGCCAAAGGACACCATGAAAAATGGGATGGTACCGGATACCCCAACGGTTTGTCGGGGAAGGACATCCCACTTTCTGCAAGAATTATGGCTATCGTCGATGTCTACGATGCGCTCCGAAGTAAGCGTTCCTACAAGGAAGGCTTTTCCCACGAAAAAAGTGCGAAGATCATCGAGGAAGGAATGGGAACCCATTTCGATCCTCTCCTCGTAGGCGTCTTTCTAAGATATCAGAATGAGTTCAGGGATCTTTACGATTCTATAACACATTCTTATCTATAACTCTTACTTATCCTTGTTTCTTTCATAAAGAATCCGCAGACCCCATAACATAAGATGCTTATCATAGATAAGCTCTCTCTTGCAATAGGGGATGATCTCGTTGATCAGCCCGCCGGTAGCGATTACGGTGGGCATTTTTCCAAGCTCTTCCGCTACCCGGTCAATGAGACCATCAAGCATTCCTGCATGTCCGAAAATAGCCCCGGCTTTTATACAGTCCACCGTATTTTTTCCGATAAGCTGCTCCGGCGCTTCCAGACTTACCCTTGGCAACTTGGATGTCCGAGCGGCAAGGGCATCCACGCCAAGACGCAGCCCCGGCATAATCATGCCTCCGATATATGTCCCGTTTTCATCGATGACAGAAAGGGTAGTTGCAGTGCCCATATCAAATATCATGATAGGTTTCGGATACTTGTCGATTGCCGCTACCGCATCGACTATCAGATCGGCGCCTAAAGTATTTGGAGCATCCATGTCAATTATTAAGCCCGTATCAAGATCCCGTGACACCAACATCGGCGTCTTCCCGACTACCATCTTTACAGCCAATTGAAGTATCTGGGTCAACTCAGGCACAACAGAGGCTATAATTCCTCCTTCCACATCCTCCGGAGAAACCCCCTTGATTTGGAATAAGTTCTTCAGCGTGATAGCGTATTCATCTTCCGTCTTTACACGATCTGTGCTGATACGCGCGGTAAAATAAATGTTGTCCTTATCCAGGCACCCCATAACTATATGAGTGTTTCCCACATCAATTGCAATAATCATGATTTTTCTCCTTTTTATCAAGATGCGTTTCGAAATCTGCCGACTTAATGTTTATTTATTCCCTTTTTTCTGTCCGGTCAATTATAAAAAAATTGAATAAAAATTGCAACAAAAAATTAACAAACCCAGGTACTTGTATTTTGTATCTGTATCTGGTGTCTGACACTTTTTACAACTTGTGTTTGATGTCTGTGTCTGGTGTCTGACACTTTTTACAAGTATTTAAACAATTTTTGGAGCTCAACCCTAGGCTCCAAAAGCAACGATAATCTGGTTTCGATTAATATTATCGATGCTTCCTTCGGGAAAAAGCATCTAGAATTTTGTTTCAATTAAAGCCGTCGTTGACTCTGTCTGGAAAAAGCAACGATGATTTTGCTTCGGGTGATGATTTCGTTGACTCAATCAGGAAAGAGCAGCGAGAATTAGGTTTCTATTAAAGATATCGTTGACCTATCTCGAAACGGGCAGCGATGATTTAATTTCGGAACCGGTTATCGTTGATTCCGCACTGAAAGTTGTAAAAAGTGTCAGACACCAAATGCAAGTTTGTATGTAAACCATTTACTGGTTTTTAACAGTTTGATATAATTGGCAGTACAAGCTAACATAATAATATTGAATCGTGTCTCAGATTACAGCTTGACATACACAAACATTCCGATAAATCTCATAAGATAGCCCGAATTAATGCGAATTGCTTACGGGCACATGGATAAACAAAAGAGGAAACAACGAAATGCTTAAAGGAAAAACCGTACTCTTGGGCGTTACCGGCAGCATTGCCGCATACAAAGCTGCAACCCTGGCATCTTTATTGGTGAAACAGCATTGTGATGTACACGTTCTCATGACCCCCAATGCAACGGAGTTCATATCTCCCATCACCTTTGAAACCCTCACCAACAATAAAGTGCCTGTGGACACTTTTGACCGTAATTTCCAATACAACACGGAACACATTGCTCTGGCCAAACGGGCTGATCTTGTGGTTGTCGCTCCTGCCACCGCCAATGTGGCCGCCAAGCTTGCCAACGGCATTGCCGACGACATGCTGACCACCACCGTTCTGGCCTGCCGCTGCAAAAAGGTTCTTGCGCCTGCAATGAACACGGCCATGTACGAAAACCCCGTTACACAGGAGAATCTCAACAAGCTAAGGAAATTTGGCTGGGAGGTGGTAACCCCTGCCTCCGGCTGGCTTGCCTGCGGAGACATTGGATTGGGCAAAATGCCCGAACCGGAACAACTGCTTGAACTGATTCTATTGGAGCTGGCCCATGAAAAAGACATGAGAGGTCTGAAAGTCCTGGTTACGGCAGGCCCCACCATGGAAGCCATCGACCCCGTACGCTACATTACCAACCACTCCTCGGGCAAAATGGGCTATGCCCTTGCAAGAGCCGCTTTGCAACGGGGAGCCCGGGTCACGTTGATTAGCGGAAAGACTTCCCTTAATCCTCCGCTCTACACAGATGTCATAAATGTAGTGTCGGCCCAAGATATGTTTGAAGCCGTGGCCGCCCGAAGCGACGATCATAATATAATCATCAAAGCCGCTGCCGTAGCCGATTATCGGCCTTCAAATGTGGCCAACGAAAAAATGAAAAAAAGCGGAGAGAATCTTTCGATATCTCTTGAACCTACGGTGGACATCCTGAAGTATCTCGGCGAACATCGCCGGGAAGGACAATTCCTTTGCGGCTTTTCTATGGAGACGCAAAATCTGGTCGAAAACTCCAGAAAGAAACTGATTGCTAAAAAAGCGGACATGATTGCCTGCAACAATCTAAAAGAAGAAGGCGCGGGATTCGGAGTGGACACAAACAGGATAACTTTGATCACGGCTGACGACGAAATCGAGCTCCCGCTTCTCACGAAAGAAGAGGCGGCCCACCGGATTCTGGACGCCATTATGGGCTATCGAAATAAATAGGCCTGCCGGCCCGAAACGATCTATTAACCTATTAAAAAAGGTGGTGTTTCCTTTTCGACACCACCTTTAATATTTAACCTCCGCCCGTATTCTATGAACGGATTACACGAGGCTTAAGGATTTTTTGCCCGTCATATGCTCGATTCGTATTTCCACCAAGGCAACTATGTTCCAATCGTTTTCGATCTCTTTCTGCCCTTCTTCCTCATAGCCGGCCGAATACTTATCGATCAATTTCTCCAGCACGGCCCTCCGCTCGTGGTCTTCCGTGAGAACCCTGGCCCTTCCGAATGCGACGACGCTGCGATAGTCGGTGGCAAAATCCTCAGGAACCACTTTGTCAAGTTCAATCACGCAGAATGACACCTTGTCGTCCTTCATGATGGCGTCCATTTTGTGTCCTTCTTTGGCGCAGTGAAAAAGTATTTTCCCGTCTTCGTAGACATAGTTGAGCGGAACCGTATACGGATAACCATCATCCCCGTTAACGGCCACAATTCCCGTAGCGCAGGATTTCAGAATCTCAATGCACTCCTCATTTGATAATAACTGTTTCTTTCTTCTCATTTCCCTGAACATGGTCTTCACCTCTCATCCTGTTTGCAGTAACAACAAAATCGCTTACTAATTTTAACATAGCAAACACACATTTGTAATAGGTATCTTGTAAATAATAGCAAAGTTGTAAAAAGTGTCAGACACCAAATGCA
>DGEG01000029.1:10974-18648 GCA_002385825.1 Firmicutes bacterium UBA3932
CAGACACCAAATGCAAGTTTGTAATTCTGCCCCGGGTCACATATAATGAGAGAAACGGCATATATCAATGGTAACGGAGGCTGGCAAATGAAGAAGGAATTACGTATTATGGAGTTTTTGCTGCAACATGCGGACAATCATACAGTGTCTTTTCATATGCCCGGGCATAAGGGTTCGGCGATTTACAAGAGGTTTGGCTATGATGAATTTCTGGAAAAATTCATGGATTGCGACATCACCGAAATTCCCGGAGCCGACAACCTCTTTCAGGCTGAAGGAATAATAAAAGCCGTTCAGGATAAATACAGGGAACTATATGATGTTTCACATTCCTACCTGCTGATCAACGGCACTAGCGGAGGCATTATTGCTTCCATCCTGGCCGCCGTGCCTGCCGGCGGGCAGTTGGTCATGGCAAGAAACTGCCACAAATCCGTGTTCAACGCGTTGACATTGGGAGGAATTCGGCCAGTCTATGCCTATCCCCAACTGATCCCCGAATACGGGATTTCGGGGGAAATCACCTGCAAAGAAATTGAAAAATGCCTTGCGGAGAACCCTGAAGCCTCCGCTGTAATACTGCCCAGCCCCAACTATTACGGAGTGTGCAGCGATATTGCCGCCATTGCGGAAGTGGTACACAGATACGGTAAAGTGCTTATTGTAGACCAGGCGCACGGCGCCCATCTTAAATTCTTTGAAGAGGACATGCCGGTTTCCGCGGAAGATGCAGGCGCCGATATCGTAATCAACAGCATACATAAAACATTGGCCTCTTTTACCCAGAGCGCCGTACTGAACTTAAATTCTAACCGGGTAGATCGGTACGTATTGGATGACAAACTGCAGGCCATTCAGAGCACAAGCCCTTCCTATCTGCTTATGGCATCCCTGGACATAAATGCATCGATCCTGGAACTGCACGGCTCCACCCTCATGAAAGAATGGGCGGAAAACCTGGATTATTTTTATAGTGAAGCTGCTAAAATATGCGCTATGGACGATTCTACCCATTCACAAAAGCCCAATTTAGAATTCCTCACCGGTTTAAAGAATTTCGACCGGAGCAAAATCAACATCGACTCCGGAGGGCTTTCCATGACGGCAGCTCAATTGGAAGAAGCCCTTATCAAACGCGGTATCGTCCCCGAACTCACCACGGGAAATATTTTAATGTTAATGACCGGAATAGGTAATACAAGGGAAGATTATGACAGGCTTCTTTCCGCATTAAAGCAGATCATCCGGGAAAGGCGGCAGCAGTTAGGAAGTTCCTCTCCATCTCCATCCGCCCAAAAGGGCGCCTCTCATACAGATTCGGTCCTTATGTCCCGAGCCCAGGTGCCTCTTTCACCGACTCCAAAAAAGACACAGCTTTTCGCAATTCCAAAAAAATGGAAACGCATACCCCTTATTGAAGCAGAAGGGAAGATCTGCGCTTCCTCAATCATACCTTATCCCCCGGGAATTCCCCTGGTCTGTCCAGGCGAAATGCTTGACAAAGATACTATAGCCTACATTAAAGCCCTGCGAGATGCGGGCGAAAAGGTCATCGGCGTCAACGAAAATGGAGAAGTTGCGGTAGGTTTTGACGAATAGATGGCAGGCTCTGCTGTTGACACTACTTAAATTCGCCCCTGTCATCGGGTAGGACAAGCGCAACGACGATTCCTGCCGCAGGCAAAAAGCCCAGGATGTTCATGACGAGCGGCAGGCCGAAATGGTCGGCGATCACACCGAGGACGGAAACACCGATGGAGCCCATACCGACGGCAAATCCCAGCACCAACCCCGAAGCAAGCCCTATATTGTCGGGCAGGAGCCTTTGCCCGTAAACAACTGTCACAGAAAAAGTGGACACCAACGCGGTTCCGGCTATAAATGCGAAAACCGGGACAAAAAAGCCGCTTAAATGTATAAAGGGATAGACTGACAAAACCGACACGATCATGGAAATTACCAACCCTTTCCGGCCTCCGAAACGGTCGGAAAAAGGCCCTCCCAGCAAGGTGCCGATCACACCCGCAATTAGAAAAATACTGACTAAATATTCCGGTTCAGCAATGTTCTTAAACGCAGGAAAATAAAAGGGAATAAAATACACCAACCCCGCATGAACCCAGGATCTCACCGCAACGTACAGCAACAGAAAAAACAGACTTGATTTTCTTGTTTTCTCCTTATGGCTGTCGATGGTTTGAGTCTTCCCTTCCCCGATCTCTTTGTCTTCTATCTTTTCTGTTTTTTCCTTTTGTAAATGGGCCCTCAGGATTTTGTTAAACCTGGGTAACAGGTAAAGAAAAACCAACGCCGCAAAAAGCCCGGGGAAGACAACGCCGTAAATCGAATCCAGGCCGGAAAACCCCAGCAGAAAAGTAGCGAATACAGGACCTATCCCTAAGCCCAGGTTACCGCCCACAGAGAAAATCGACATGGAAGCCCCGGCCTTGGCCTCATCGCTTACCAAATAGGTCAGCTTCGACCCCTCCGGATGATATCCGGCCACGCCGATACCGCTAAGCATTACCGCAAGCAGCAACAGCCCATAGGAATTTATCATTCCGGTCAATGCCAACCCGAATCCGGAAAGGAAAAGCCCTAACGGCATCAGCCATGAAATGTTGTGGCGGTCGCTCAGCACACCGAGAACCGGTTGGATAATAGCGGAGCTGAAGGTGGATGCCAGCGCGATGATCCCCACCTGAAAGAAAGTAAGATTCAATTTATCCGCCAGCAACGGCGTGATAATCGGCAAAACTCCCTGGGCCGTATCTACGACCATATGCCCGAAACTCATTAACCATATGTATGGGTTATACAAATTATCCCTCACTTCTATTCAATATATTTTTAATCGCCGAATGTTCGAAAACAATAGACTGATGCCATATTCTGATGCCAGTCTTAGCTCAATCTCTTAAGCTTAGGCGAATATTATGTTCAAGACATTTTGAAACAACA
Source organism: Firmicutes bacterium UBA3932 (assembly GCA_002385825.1). GTDB lineage: Bacteria > Bacillota > Clostridia > Peptostreptococcales > Anaerovoracaceae > UBA1426. The sequence continues at coordinate 13,936 of DGEG01000029.1, forward strand.
CATAGAATATATATCCTATTTTCACATTTGGCAAGCAGCATATAACATTCAAACAGTTCTTTCCCTCAGCATATATGACCAGGCCGCATATCCTCGCCCCCGGCGTCATATACATAATTTGACTGGATGTTTCCGACGCTTGAAGGACGCGACAATGAAATAAAGGGGGCAATGCAAATTGAAGGATTACATAGAAGAACGTGTCATTGAGTTGGCGCGCTATATTTTGGAGACCAATGCCACCGTTCGTGCCACCGCAAAAAAATTTCGGGTAAGCAAGTCCACAGTTCACAAGGATGTCACCGAGCGGCTGATGGAAATCAATCCTTCCATGGCGGCAAAAGTGAAAGTCGTCCTTGAAAACAACAAGGCTGAACGCCATATTCGTGGTGGCCTTGCTACACAACAGAAATACAGAAATCTACAAGGTTGAAAGGAAATGTACCCAATATCGCTTATTCTTAATGGGCTAAACGGATAAAATCGCCCGGAGCATTCAAGCCGCCGGGCGACCTCGTTTTCTATTGCAAGCCGCTAAACTCTGTTTCTACTGCAATGCAATATACTCCACAGGATCAATAGGGATACCGTCTTTCAGAACTTCGAAGTGCAGGTGAGGAGGATCGCTGCTCTCAAACAGAGCGGTTATGCCAACTCCGCTGATTACATCCCCCGCCTCCACAACATCTCCTTCCTCTACCATCCTATCCGTTGACAGGTTGCAGTAACGAGTCACATAGCCGTCCCCGTGACTGATCTCAATAGTGATTCCAAGCTTATCATCGTTGTAAACTTTCGTCACCGTGCCCCCTTTTACAGCAGTAACCGGCGTTTCAGGGGTGGCCTCGATATCAACCCCCTGATGTATCATATATTGATCCAATGTTGCATTGTATACTAATTCGTTGCCGGAAAATCCTTTGACAATTACACCGCCTTCTACAGGATTTACAATTTCTTTGCGAGAGCCTTGACTGTCCTGAGGCTTGGGAGCCGGCTTGTCCCTGCTGTCCACCGTGGGAACCGGCTGCACTACTTTCAGTCCACCTTCACCGATGATGTAGTCTTCTCGTTCGTCATTGGTTTCTATGTTTTCCCCCTGTTCCTCTTCAGCCAACCATGTACGACTATCATCCCAAACCACCATGGCTGCGGCAATAATAAGAAGAATCGCTATTATAGTCACCATGGTATAACGATAGTTCCATTTACGCCTGTCTTCTTCGCCTCTATCGTATGCGCTGTTGCCGTCAATCCGCATTATTTCACACCTCCGTCATAAAAAATTGCGTTTCTTGTAGTATCTCCTTTTCTTTTGCATATCATACGAAGGAAGCATGTTAAAAAACTTTGAGCAAAACAAAAAAAGAAAAGCTTTCTTTTCATTTCTTGCTGATAATAATATTGCGGGATTAGTAATTATGCATTATAATAACGTAATTATACGAGGCGCCATACTGTTGCCATAGGCTGCAGCTTATCTGGCTAAGATATTAATCGCAAAGCATGCAATGCTTCTCGGCGCCATGACTTGAAAGGAGAAATGACAGTGGGCAAGTACATCATGGCTGAAGAAAATTTCAGAACCATAAGTGGGGAAGATAAAATATTCGGTATTAATAAATTGGCTCAGGAGATGATTCAAAAAGTTGGCAAGGAAAAGGTGGCCAACGCAACCGTCGGTACGCTTTTGGACGATGAAGGCAATTTGGTAGTCCTGTCCTCAGTGGCGGACGCTCTGAAGCAATTGTCTCCCAATGATTTCGCAGAATATGCGCCTATTGCCGGCATCCCGTCCTATTTGGAGGCGGTGAAGAAAGCCGTATTCATGGATTACGAGCCGGGTTGCCATCTTGAGGCCGTGGCCACTCCCGGAGGAACGGGAGCAATCCGAAATGCGATTCAGAATTACACCCGGCGCGGCGATATTGTGTTGACCTCTGATTGGTATTGGGGACCATACAACACCATTACCCAGGAACTGGAGCGCCGACTGAATACTTATTCATTGTTTGACCAAGAGGGCAAGTACAATGTTGATGCTCTGAAAGAAAAGCTGGAACAGGTTCTTGCGTTTCAAGGAAGAGCGCTTATCGTCCTCAACACCCCATCCCACAACCCTACGGGCTATTCCCTCACATCCGACGATTGGGATCAATTACTTTCCGTACTGAAACAGTTTGCAGCGGATTCGTCGAAGAAAATCGTTCTGCTCGTAGATGTGGCTTATTTGGATTTTGCCGGGGATGCGAAGGAAGTGCGCGCTTTTCTTCCGAAGCTTGAAAACCTGCCACACAACTTACTTCCCTTGATTGCTTTTAGCATGTCAAAAAGCTATACTATGTACGGTATGAGATGCGGTGCGCTGCTATGCATGTCGCTGGACAAAGCCATCGTGGACGAGTTTAAACTGGTGAACAGTTTTTCAAACCGCGGGACCTGGTCCAACGGAACCAGATCCGCCATGGTGGTCCTCAGCCGGATCTTTGCAGATCCTCTATTGTTTGAAAAGGTGGTAAAGGAGAGGGAGGCTGCGCTCTCCATGCTCCTCTCTCGCGGCAGGATTTTTACCGAGGCAATCGAAAAGTCAGGCCTGACTATGTGCCCTTACCATAGCGGCTTCTTTGCCATCGTCCTCTGCGAGAACCCGGAGGCGGTAGCTTTCGAGGCCATGAAGGAAGGTGTTTTCACCGTTCCCATGGGCAACGGAATTCGCGTCTCCATCGCATCAATTTCGGAAGAAAAATGCAGAGAGGTCCCTGAAAAGCTTGCGTTGGCCGCTGGCAGAATCACCCGGTAACAGGCGCCTGTTTCCAATGGCCCGCCATGAGTATCAGGAGTAAAAAATGGATCCAAAGCAAACCCATATGGAAAAATCGGAAACTTCCTACACCCATCGCCTGGATGTGGAAGTTTTCTATTTGAATGAAAACAGCATTATGAAACCCTCCAGCTATCAGGCGCTTATAGCTCAATTAGTTGAAAAACACCTTGACGTCTTTCAGATCGGAGCAGACGAAACTATGAAGCATGGACTTGCCTGGGCTCTGATTTCCATGACCCTGGATATAAAACAGCCCATCGACAGTTGCATGAAGCTCCTTGGAAACACATGGTATTCTCAGAAGCGCGGCCCTTATTTTCGCCGCGAACTGGTATTCCGCAACGAAAAGGGCGATATCATGTTCCAGGGAAGCACTTTTTCCGTTCTCCTGGAAGTGGCTACGCGCAAAGTGTCCCGGAGCAGGGAAACGCCCTTTAAGCTCACAGAGCCGGATGGTGTTTTTTGTACCCAAGCGGATCATCATTTCAGAGAAAATCCGGAGTTTGCACCTTGTATAACCCGCCAAATCTACAACAGCGATATAGATTTGCTGGGTCATGTAAACAACCGTCGTTATGGGGATTTCGCCTACGATGCCCTGACGGAGGAAGAAAAACTTCGCCTTAAAGACATGCGACGTATGGAGCTGTATTTCATATCGGAAATGCGGCAGGGTGATGATTTTACGATATATAAACGAACGGAAGAGAATCGTATTCTGCTCCGAGGATATAATAATAAAAAGGAAGATATTTCATTTGATATAATTTTTGCTTTCTGACCTGCTGCCTTTGATAGGAGGAGGGAACCATGTCCGGCAATAAAAACATCATTACCGTTTCTGAAGACTTTATAAATAAATCACTGAGGAAGAAAATATTATCATCTCCCGCCGGGGAGTATATCAGCGATTATAAGGTCATGTTCTCCGGCGGATATATCTATCTGGAACTGGCCCTTCAGGTTAAAACCCTGGGCAGTATTGCGGCAAAATACCGGTTGGAAATCGTAGACCTGGTTTTCAGACCCGGCGATCACAGGCTCATCGTCGATTACACGGAAGATGTAAGTTCGACAGGCAGCCTGGTTCAAAGCTTGATACTGAAGGCCGCCGGACTAAAAGGCGGCACCTTCCTCCAGACTGTAGTTGGTATGGCAAATCCTCCCGGCATACGGGCCGATTCAAAAAGCTGCTCCGTCGATTTGGAACAGCTCATAAATTTTGATAGTGAATTCTTTTCCATGCTCATTTTAGAATATCTTGACTGCAGAGACGGCATGCTGCAGATGACCTATCAGCTTACACTATAATAATATTCCGCCCCTTTCCTTATTTCCGCTTCAATATAAGAAGTATCCCGATAATCACTAGTATACCTGCAAATATCAGTTCCATGGGTATCCAAGGGATAAAATACCGAACGGCTATCAGGCCGCCCGCTCCCATGAGAATGAGCCCCAATACCCATACTGTATTTCTGTTATCCTTATCATTGGTTTCCGGAGAATATCCGTAATTTCTTCCCTGCCCCTCTCCATCCTCTCTATTCCCGTAGGTTTGCTGGTAAGCACCGGAAAGATCGTCTGGATTTCTTGAGGGGATGATGAGGGCTGCTATTATGTAGGCAATGAGGCCGGCACCCCACATCAGCGTGAAAACCACCACCAGCAGGCGAACGAGCACGGGATCCACTCCGAAATATTCACCGATCCCGCCGCATACGCCGGCGAGCACTTTGTTTTGCGTTGATCTGTAGAGTCTCTTTTCCATGTTAAAATCCCTTTATTCCTTCATAGTTTCTATAGATGGCATGGGGATGTCTTATTTGCCTCCCCACATATTCCATCTACCATAATAATATATTCCCCTCTATAATGAAATATCTTTG
>DGEG01000029.1:18906-19028 GCA_002385825.1 Firmicutes bacterium UBA3932
GTCCCTTTTGATTTTTTGTTATAATGTGATCACTTTATCCACGGTCTGCATTGCGCCGGATATATCGTACATGTTGCTGACGACGCCCACTGCAAGATCACCGGCCAGATTATAGAAATTCA
>DGEG01000040.1:0-398 GCA_002385825.1 Firmicutes bacterium UBA3932
AGATGTGTATAAGAGACAGTTCATAGTTGGTCTCCTTGTATGCCTTATCGTTCGTTCTATATTTTCACGAATAGATGGATTATCGACAAGCCATAATACATTTAATATAGTATCATACAATATTAATTTAGTAAAGTTTTTTACATTGATATAAAAAATAAAAATTTCGACAGGTTTTTTTAAATAGATTTCAAAAAAACAACCAAATATTTATACCAACACAACTTATATGAAGTGTTCTTGTAAAAAGTGTCTGGCACCAAATTCATATGTTATTGGGCTGAAAGCCCAAAAACTTATAAGTGACAAATTTCATGTTTTTGGCAAGTATAAATCCGAGCAGTGCGGAACTTAATTTTCCGAGCACCCCTTTTCCATTAATGGGATTTCATGGTTGA
>DGEG01000040.1:705-3516 GCA_002385825.1 Firmicutes bacterium UBA3932
GTTGTAATTATCACGCTCCTTTTTTCATAGCATTCTGAAATGACCTGAAACAGCAACTGTGAGCCATCCTTCTCAAATGGAACATATCCCCATTCATCACAGATCAATAGATCTGTTTTTCTCAATTGATTCATAAACCGCTGTAATTCCCCTTTTGCTTTTGCTTCGCTCAAAAGGTTAACTAAGGGTGCTGTACGATAGAATTTTACCTTCTTCCCCCTGGAACAAGCTGCAACTCCAATAGCTGTAGCCATATGGCTCTTTCCGGTTCCGACCGGCCCATAAAGGATCAGGTTTTCAAGCTTATCAATAAATGCTCCTGTCTTCAATTCTTCAATACTGATAGCATTTGGTATCTGAATGTCCCCAAATTCATAGTTTTCAAAGGTCTTGATGACATCAAAACCCGCAGATTTTAGATTTCTGTTTTTCCTTACAAGCTCCCGATGATCTATCTCCATCTTCAAAAGCTGAGCCAGAAAATCAGCATAATCGGTTGCAATAATCTTTGAATAGTTCTCATAAATATTCTTTCCAAACCGGAGTTCCTTGCAATACTGTTTAATCAATATATCTGAATTCATAGCTGTAGACCTCCGGGTACAATCAATTGATCATATATTTTGATGTCAGGTGAATATTTCTTAAGTTCCGGAACTGTATCAGGCAAAGTTACTTCTGGTTCCGGTAATGTCCCGGATGTTAAGCGACAATATGTCGCCCAAATACTATCCAGATCATTGACACCTAATTTTATCCCTTCTTCAAATGCTTCTATTGCTGTGTCAAAGCCTGTTGCTTCTGTCATCTTTTTAAACATTCTTAAAATCCGCTTTTTGCCCTCATAATCACTTTTGTCCAGGAATTCCTTAAGGATTTGAGGTAGTTGATTGTATAGTCCTGTGTATTTTAATGCGGTCGGCCTTTTACTCATAAGTTCCAGATAGGGAATCCAGTTCATTGATTCCTTTTCCTCTCCATAAAGCCGCCTGTGCTTAATGATATGATTGTAATCCTCATCAAGTATTTCGATATCATAAGCGCCAGCTTTAACTATGACCTGTTGTCCGGCCATACCAGGAGAAGTCGAATAGATTCTGCCATCAAACTTAACTTTCCCATAGTTGTCGGCTTTAGCAAATTAATGAAGATATACTTCAAAGTGAACCTTCGGAAGTTTGAAAAACTCCTGCCTATCTTCCTGGAATAAATCCTTAATCATCCCATATCCTTTGTAATGCATCCTATTCATATCCTGATCGCACGTTAAAAGGAGTTCCTTGTTGTATTCTTTCAAATCTTTAAATTCCGGAATCGGAACAAGCATGTTCCGGCGGTGATAACCAACCTTGTTTTCTACCGAACCTTTTTCATGACCACTATTAGGGTTGCAGAAGTTACTCTGGAAGCCATAGTGCATCATAAATCTTAAGAATCCTTTAGTTAAATCTCTTTCTCCATACTCCTTGATCTTATTTTTTCAAGGGTAATATAATATAATCAGTCATGATATAATGTTTTCTATAGTAATAACCAAGGCTAAGGAGAAAAATACTTGAAAAACACAAAAGACAGCCTGCTCGTGGATTATTATGAGATAAAAACCAATGAGGAAATGGCGGACACATTGGCGGAAATGGTGGCCATAAACGACTCTCTGGAGCAGATGTGGAAGATATGCGAATTTTACCTGAAATGCAACTTGTCCCTCAATCCGGAGCTTAACATTCATCTCATGAATGCAAACATGACCCATGAAAGCGAGCTCTATCCCGTATTAATGGAAAACATCAAGAAGTATTATCCTTCCGTGGCTAAAATTATTGAAAACGTCATCCGCAAAGGCCAGGAAAACAAACAGATCAACGACACATGCTCCTGGGATGCGCTGTTTGAACTTTATTGCGCCATGTACCACGGATTGTTGATCGAATGGGCCGCCACGGAGGGCAGTTTTGATATCGCGGAAAAAGCAAAGGAATTCTTCCTCATGATCTACAGCCCCAAATAAGGCGGATTTTTTTATTTGATTCTGATGAGTACTATAATTTATTATACCCTGCTACTAATTTTGATTGTGTTTTTAGCAACTACATTGTCAAAATGTATTCTAGAAGGGTAGTTCATCATTTTCTGTCTGAATTTTTATTGTAGAAAGTCGGTTATAAATGTTATCAAGCAAAATTTTTTGCTTTGTAGGAGTGAGTCTTGTTATAAGTTTATAAAAATCAATAACAGTTTGTACTTTAATACCTTTAGTGGATTTGTAGCGATATTTACCATGCTTCGTTGATAGAAAAGCAGCGAAAACTTTTTAAGTCGACAACTGTAGTTGCTTTTCATAGATTTGCAGGCTAATGAAAGGAGGAAAAGCAACTACAGGCGGTTCCCAAGCCAGAATTTCGCTGCTTCCAGAGAAAATAGGCAGCGATTAGGGCAGCTATCAACTTTTCCTGAAACTGCTTTAGCAACGACATAATTGTTCTGATACTGTGAAATGTATTTGTCTCTTGAGAATTATTCAAAGCGGCAAGCAGCCTGTAGTAGGCGACCTGCCGCTTTGGACTAAAAAATTCGCTCGCAGAATTTGAATTTAATAGCTAAAAAATTGTGGTGCCCTCAGTTTTCATACTTCTCAATGAAACGCTGGAGGATTGCAGCCACCTGACAGCGCTCTGCATCTCCGCCCGGATTCAGCATATCGCCGCCGACACCTTGAATTAAACCTAAGGCGTTGGCCCAAGCCAAGGCGTCCCGTGCCCACTGGGAAACCGAGCCGGCATCACGGAACTTGGAAAGATCGGCTCTCCA
>DGEG01000040.1:3848-8705 GCA_002385825.1 Firmicutes bacterium UBA3932
TTGTTATTTGAAGCCCAAATAACGGCATCGTAATAATACTGGCCTGCTTCCACATCAGCGAAGGGTTTGGTTCCTGCTATGGCAGGAGAACCGAACAACCTGTAGAGGATAGTTACAACCATGCCCCTGGTTGTGGTTGCATGGGGGCTGAACTTTCCGTCGCCGGTACCCATCATCAGTCCGTTTTCATGAGCAAACTGCACGGCTCCGTAGAACCAATCGCCCTCACTCACATCAGAAAACGATAAAACAGGAGGTGTTGCAGGAGACTCCGGTGCCGCAGGTGTTGCGCCGGTGTCGGATCCGGAGCCGGAATCACGCGGGGCTCTTTTTGCGGTTACCGTTGCCACTTCGCTGGCTCTGCTTGCCGTTTTTTCGCCCGCAGCCGCTTCATTGGTATTCGTCACGACACAGTAGTAGTAGGCGGTACCCGGCGTATTGGGCAATGTGAATGTGTATTCGCTATCGGTAGCGCCTTCAATGAGTTCACCGCAGAGGACACTTCTTGTGGAGTTTCGATACCATTGATATGACAATTCGCCGCCGTCATAGGATTCAGCGACCGCCTTCAAAGTCACAGAATTGGATACCCGGCCGGTTATTTCAGTATTTTCAAGGTACACGCCGGGTTTAACGGCGTCGCTGTAGCAATTTACTTCGGCTACGGCCTCCACAACGGCCCAGTTCACAACTCCGTCTTCCAGTCCCGACAAGGTTCCTGTGAATCTGTATAAACCGTTCCTTCCCGGATTGTAGGAGGGGCTTGTCGTTGCCGACCATGTCACGTCAGCCTCTCCCGTTCCTCCTCCCACATATTCTACCGTGATCTTGGTAGGAAGCTCCGCGGCAGCAAGCTCAGAAGCGGAAGCATATTTGCTTGCAGGGACGAAAACAGGCACCTCCACCTTTGCCGAAGCAATCTGTTTCGGGCGTTCCGCAGAATCTCCTCCGAACACTTCGTCCACATAATCAAGAGCCGCCAGGGTTTCAGCCTGGATCTTTTCGACTGCCGCATCTTCAATTGCCTGCAATTCGGGGCTCAGGACATATGGCGTGCCGATTGTCCTTCCCACCATGAGCTTGCCCGCGCTTTTAACGGCTTCAATGTACCACCTGCTCCAATCGCCGATGGCTTTCAGTTCTCTTTCGTAGCTCCTGGCGGCATGAGGATGGGCCGGATTCTCAAGCATCCACTGGTAATGATCCTCGGTGTTTTGCTTTTCATATTCCATACGGGCTTCCCAGCTCTTCAGAACCTGGAAAATCGTATCCGCGGCTTCCGTTTTCCACCCGTTTGCCATCTGATAAACAACCGCAGCGGAAACTGTGCCCACATCGTGGAATTCCGTCACGCTTAACTTATCCAAAGTATCGCAGGAGGAATGGTACACATAGTCAGTGAAGTGCCATGTGAGCAGGGCGGGAATAAACGTGCCGACTCTGCTGAGAGCGTTTACAACAAAAGGCGAATGGTCCGAACCGCCTTCATAGGGGTTGAAATCAACCTTGAAATCCGGATTGAACTTTTCCTGTACCATGAGACCGGTCTGGAGATACAAGTCGTTCAAATAGAAACCGGGGTAATTATGTACAGGAGTCGTAACATAGTCGGTGCCTCCCGTCCAAAGGGAGAATTTGTCGGGCTTGCGGACGAAGGTATCGTACTGCAGGGGCAGATCTTCTTGTCCCGGGAAGGTAAAGTTGCCGTACCGATAACGCAGGTCCTCATCCACCACGTTTCTTGCAACATTTGCCGGGTCCGGCGTTTTTTCGATGAGCATGCTGGATCCTGTCTTTTCCGGATCGCCGCCGGTCATATCCAGGTCAATGGAACCTTTTACATTCAGGAACTCACTCCTGTACTTTGCTTCCCACCAGTTGGTCATCGTAATCTCGTCGCCCCATACAAAGGTGATGGTTCTTTCTGGTCTAGCAAGCTCGCCGCTGTTGATCATCTCCAACATGGTTTTTGCAATTACATAGCCCATCGCCACACCGGAAGCGTTGTCATGGGCTCCGGGTTCATTGATATGAGCGGGTACATAGATCCTTTCCTCCGGCTTGACCGCTCCCTGGATTTCCGCAACCAGCATTCGCTGAGGCTTTTGTTCGTATGTACCGAGAGCGCATACGGACATATAGACCGGACCGTCGGCAAGCAACTGCAGCATGGCTTCAAACTGGTCAAGGGAAAAGTGGAAGGGAACCGCAACACCCGGCGCGGCATAACTGCCCATACTTCTATAAGGAACGTAGTCTGTGTACCAACGCTCCCCGTCGATTACCGGCATGTGGTAGTCCGGCGCGTCGGAGACCCGGGCCAGGACAGCAAGAGCGCCTACATTGTTGGCGTAGTTGCGGGCGGTATTTCCGGTGGTTGTTGTGAGAAGTATTTTACCGGCAAGTTCCTCCGCAGGGATTCCCTCGGAGTTGCTGTTCGATGTTACCGTTCCCACATAGACAACTTCGCCGATCTTCGTTCCGGCCTCTATATTTTCTTCCGGTGTCTTATCGGGGTCAGTAATCGCGGTGAAAGGAGCATTTGTCGGTAAATGCACCCGCTTATTCACTTGCTGCATTTTAATGTAATCCGGATCGCCCTCTCCTTTTTTCAGCGCCTCGTAAAGCCAGGTGCCGTCATCGTTTATATGTTCCGGGTAATACATGGAAGTGGGATCGATGCAGTCGGCTAAAACATTGATTTTCTCTGCAAGGGCCTCCCTTTCTTCCGATGTCAGTGCGCCTTCTTCCTGTGTCAGAGTGCCGGAGTACCCACCCGGATCATCTACAATTTGAAGAGACACGTACTGGGGATTCCATGCGTTACCGAAGGTGCCCTGATTCTGGAACCAGACACAGTCGCCCTGGTTGCCATCGGTTGTTCTCTCCACATCCCGATAACCGACTTCCTCGAGCCTGCTCTTTATGTCTTCCATTACTGCATTAAGCCAATTGCCGTAGGAAGTGCGCCAGCCTTTATAGACGAAGGCAGCGTACTTAAGCATTTCCTCATCATCGATGGTATCACCGAATAATTCAACGATTTCATCCAGTGTGTAATGATAAGAACTTGAGGGAAGGGAACCGCTCAGAGTAGTGGAGTTGCCTGTGTAGGCGGTAGTAATGCCGGTGGAGAACAGCAGTCCAAGTACAAGAACCAGGCAGAGCAGTTTTTTCATCTTTTTAATTCGCATAGCAATCGTTAACCTCCTTGACAAATTTGTCTGTCTCCGTAAATTGCGTTTTGCCGCTGTACGCTCTTTATTTTGGAGTATCGGTCCTCATTTTCTGCTTTGTCAGGAGTACTGTTATTGCTGCTTTAAGTTCTTGTATAAAGAGCTTTGAATAAAATCAGGTTATTTTCAAACCACCCCCTATTGCAATAATTTTGATAATAAGAATGATCGGTGAATTGAGCTGCGATGGAGCAGGATATATGGCCGGATCGTAACCATGAAAAAGACTGGGATAAATAGATTGAAAAAATCGGGTTTGTATGTTGAAGATCTTTCAAAAACCGTTTTCCAACTTGATGCATCAATTATATCCGGCGGGGCGATATGGTGTCAATGTGTTGACATCTACCAGTATATGCCATATTATAGTGTTCAGAAACTGAACGTGTCGAAATTTGATGAAATATGGTCCAGGATATGGTTCAAGAAGAGTATGAAATCTTGAATATTGTCGGACAAAATCCCCTCACCTCTCAAAGGCAAATTGCCCGGCAGACAGGTATCTCCTTAGGGCAGGTGAATTTTTTAATGAAGAAATTTGTCAACAAGGGGCTTGTTAAAATAGAGAACCAGACAGCCAAGTCCATTCAATATCATCTGACACCGAAAGGGATGGCCGCCTTGGCGGACAAGACTCTTCGATATATAAAGGCATCCTATAATACGGTCAGGGAGATGACCGATCGCATTATCGAAATTGGCCGCAGATATGCGGAGGATGGATACACCATTTATGTGGTAGGCAGCAAGGACGAAATGATGGAGCTTTGTCTATTGGCATTAAACGATGGGAAGCTCGACTACCACATCGGAGCTCCGGATGCCGGTGCGGACAAAGCACTGATCCTCTGCTGGGAGCAGGACGTAGAGGACAAATTCAAGGATTTTACCTGCGTGAACCTGCTCAAACTGAAAGGATAAATTCCTCCCGGGTTCCAATCGTCGCCAAGCGCGTTGGGCAGGGCAGGATGTGATATTGGGAACAATGCAGGCACCCTGATTAAGAGTCAGGGTTGGCGAAGCATTGCCCAAATAGAGGAATCCGACGATAAGATAAAATATATAACTCGGACATATATTAATAACAAATGAATAAAAGAATTTACCTGTCCTCTCCTCACATGAGCGACGAGGGCTACGAGCTAAACTACATAAAAGAAGCTTTTGATACCAACTGGATTGCCCCGCTGGGGCCCCATGTGGATGCTTTCGAACAGGAACTGGCGGCCAGGGTCGGCGCGTCCCACGCCGCCGCGCTGTCCTCCGGCACCGCCGCCATTCACATGGCGCTTCTGGCCGCCGGCATCGGCCCGGGCGACATCGTATTCTGCCAAAGCCTGACCTTCTCGGCTACGGCCAATCCCATCCTCTACTTGAACGCAACCCCCGTATTCATCGACAGCGATAGCAAAACATGGAACATGGACCCGGAAGCCCTTACGGCTGCCTTTGATAAGTACCCACAGTCAAAGGCCGTCATCGTGGTTCACCTGTACGGCCTGGCTGCAGATATGGATCCGATCCTGAAAATCTGCAGAGAACACGGGGCCGCCGTCATCGAAGACGCCGCCGAATCCCTGGGATCCTATTATAAAGGAAGGCATACCGGAACCATGGGAGA
>DGEG01000040.1:8925-9137 GCA_002385825.1 Firmicutes bacterium UBA3932
TGGGCCACCCAATCCAGAGATCCCGCTAGGCACTACCAGCATAGTGAGATAGGCTATAATTATCGGATGAGTAACATAGCAGCGGGCATTGGCAGAGGCCAGCTGAAAGTATTAGACCAGCGAGTGGCCAAGAAGAAATACATCTTTGAGTATTATAAAAGAGAACTAAGCGGGCTTTCCGGTGTTCACTTCATGCCCGTCAATGAGTGGAA
>DGEG01000056.1 GCA_002385825.1 Firmicutes bacterium UBA3932
ATAGTAATCCGAACACCCCTTTACGGGGTAAGCAAAGGCGGCAAAGTAAGGTGGCTTGAACAAAGTGAAAGCCAGCGCCTTTAGACGCTGGCCGGTATCACAGGCTTATAGCCTTGAGCAAACCACCCGAGCCCGGTGGTGCTGATTTTAGAGTGTAAGGTATTCATATTTTCAAGATATGGACATCCCTGCTTTCGACACAGTAATGTATGAAAGGTTTATTTTTGTTCATCAGGAGCTTTGTAATAATCAAGGATAAACGATTCGACTTTTTGGTATAATTCATTATTGCTGTCCAGTAATTTGTAATAATTAAATAATCTTTGTCTAGATAATTTTTTGAACCCGGAAGGACCGAGCTGATACCATCGAAGATCATTAGTACAATATTCATCTACTTTTTCTCTTATTTCGATAAGCTGTTCGGCCAAAGTTATAGCTTTCATGCGGGCCTCTTCCCGCTCTTGATCCGTACTGTTTATTTCGTCGCAAACAATCCATATTTCCTTAAATAAATCTTCATAAAGTGAATGCCCAGGCTGCTTTGTGTCTCCGACGGCGAAATTATAGTTCAATAAATTGCGAAGTTGGTCAACTTGATACAATAGTATCGCGTCGTTTGTGTAGGGGGATTAGGAAGACTACAGCAGAGCTTGGGCTTAGTTTTCTGGCCTACAATTTAAGAAGAGCAATCAATCTGATCGGTACAGAAGCGATCATAGAGGGAGTCCAGATTTAAAGGCCTCCCTTTTTTCTTTTTAAGTCTCTTGAAAAATGAAAAAACGCTGAAATTTCAATGTTTCAGCGTTCTTAATTTGCCCTTTTCGGACACTTTGTGGTGCAGGCAACGCAAGCTGCGCTTGCTCCTCCGTTCACTGCGTTCACTTCGCTGTCCTATTCTGCACTGCGGCTAAAGCCACGCAAAATAGGCAAGAGGACTTTCCTTTCGGTCGGTTCAAGTCCTCTTCTGCATAAAAAATCAGCACCCGGAAGGGTACTGATTCTTTATGGTGCAGGCAAGAGGACTTGAACCTCCATGCTCTTGCGAGCACACGGACCTGAACCGTGCGCGTCTGCCAATTCCGCCATGCCTGCGCGACGAAAATCATTGTAACATAAGATTTAAAAAAAAGCCAGAGCTTTTTTAATTAAAATCGACTTTTTTATCAAATCTTTTATGCTCTTAATTATGTTCTTAATCTGGTTTTCTAATTGTTCCCGTTTCGATTTTCAATTGTGACAGAAGAATTGTCATAATTGAAAAATTGTTAATAATTTCATTTTCTATTCTCGAACAGATAATACGCCACAATCGGCTAAAATTAGACATTTTCAGAAATTTCGAAATGTATTGATAAATGGCATGAGGTTTGCTATTACTATTGTCATATGCTTATTTATTGACAAGCAAAGCACTATTCATTATTTATTTTAGGAGGAAAAAAAGAATGTCTGAGCAGAACAAGAGTGTTTCTATTAATCCGGAGGAGAGAATTCTTGTCCGGGGTATCTACCCATGGCACGTTTCTTTGATAGCGATTGGTGGAATAATCGGTTCCTGCTATTTCCTGGGATCCGGCTGGACCATCAAAGAGCTTGGGCCTGCCATCATCGTTGCCTACATGATCGGTGGTCTTGTAATCTATGCCGTTATGCAATCCTTTGGAGAATTGTTGGTGAATGTGCCCAGAAGAGGCTCCTTCGTATCTTATTGTAAGGTGTAAGGAGTTTATCGGTGAGAGTTTTGCCTGCGGAGCAGGTTGGGCATATTGGATAAACTGGGTTGGCTATGTTCCGGCGGAAGCGGTTGCCTGTGGCATTATGATGTCCACTTTTGTGCCTTTTAAAGGAAGCGTCATGGTGTACTCCATCATTTCTCTGGCATTGATCACCCTGGTGAACGTTTACCATGTTACCTGGTTTGGACATATCGAATCCATACTGGCTATTTTGAAAGTGGCAGCTATTGTGCTATTCTCCGCTTGCGCTATTTTGATCATATTTGGCGTTATCGGCGGAGAGCCTGTCGGATTCTCCATTATATATAATCCGGAATTGGGTTGGTATAAGTCCTTCTTCCCCAACGGTACGTGGATCGTTGTAACTGCAATGGTAATGATCCTAGTCAACTTCCAAGGTTCTGAAATCGTCGGCCTCGCCGCGGCGGAAACCCAGGATCCCGAAAGAAGCATTCCCCTTGCCTGCAAGAGGGTGGCATACCGCATGATCTTCATCTATGTTATCCCCCTCTTCCTGCTGGTCATGATTCTTCCTTATGAGAATGCGCACCTTGAAGATTCCGTGTTCAGTATGGCTCTTGCCATGTACGGTTTAAGATGGGCCGCCGGTTTCTTCTCCGTCATCGTCATCATAGCCGCATTCAGCTGCGCCAATTCCGGCGTATACGGTACGGTCAGGGCTCTGTACGGTTTGGCCGCGGAAGGTTTGGCGCCGAAAATTTTCCTGAGACTGAACAAATATAATACACCGCAGATCGCTACGATTTTCACCGTAGTACCCTGTTGGCTCTTTATCCCCCTGGCTTACTATTTCGGAGAGGGCGCTTTCTACACCATGATCCTCGGCATGGCAGGTTTCACCGGTACCGTCTGCTGGGGAGGAATTATCGTGGCCCAATTGATTATGAGAAGCAAGCTGAAGAAGAGAGGCTACGATGCCAAGACGGCCCTCACGGTTAAGGCGCAGTTGCATCCCGTGCTTCCAGGCCTGGGACTGATAGTCATCGTATTCGGTCTGTTCTTTATGGCCTTCCAACCGGATCTGCTCTCCGCTTTCATCTTCTCGGTTGCATGGACAGTGGGACCGATGATTATCTATAAGGTTCTGAAGACCATGGGCAAAACAAGAAACGTCCAAAATCTTGGCGCGGACGAGATTGCCTTTGATGACAAATTCCCTCCGCTAAAAGAGATTGAAAGCAAATAAAGACGTAACGAATAGATAATGTGAAAAAGGGAGGCAGGGTGCGTAAACCCTCGTCTCCCTATTTATATTTATAGGCTTATAAGCCAGTT
>DGEG01000144.1 GCA_002385825.1 Firmicutes bacterium UBA3932
CTTGTTATTGCAATTCAGGAAATTGTTTCAATTGAAAAAGTGCCAATTTACCTTTTGTAAAAGATGTCAGTCACCAAACACAACCTTATTGTTGCCGTTGCAACACGAAAATGCTTAAATCGGCTATTTTTCAATATATACAAAAGTTGTAAAAAGTGTCTGTAAAAAGTGTCAGACACCAAATACAACTTTGAAATACAACTTTGGATTTATGGTATAATATTGAAAACAAACGTCCATAAAGAATAACAAAGCGGGAGGGTTCTCGGCGGAGGAGGAGACATGACCAAAAAGAAGGTAAGCATTGTTGTGATCCAGACTGCGGGCACAAAAAATCTGAAGCAGAATTTCAGGCAGGCAGTCAGATTGATGCATGAAGCTCTGACCTTATATAAATATGTGGATGTGGTGGTTTTTCCCGAACACTTCGCCTACTTCCCTGACAATTCGGAAGCCCACCTAATCAAGGAAATCCCCGACGTCTTTATTCGCACTTTTTCCGTCTACGCGAAAACGTACAATACCTATATAGTCGCCGGAACGGTGGCTAACAGGCGGGATGGAAAAATATACAACACGTCTCTTCTCTTTGACCGGCGTGGAGAGGTGGTTGGGTCCTACGATAAAATCCATCTTTTCGATGCGCTGAATGCGGCTAAAGGAAACCGCGAGTCCGATCTGATTACGCCGGGAGATCATGTTTTCACATACGATGCGGATTTCGGCAAGATCGGTATCATAGTATGCTACGATGTGAGATTCCCTGAACTGTCAAGAACGTTAGCCCTGAAAGGGGTGGAGTATCTGTTTGTCCCCGCCGCCTTTTTCATGCCCAGGTTTGACCATTGGCAGTCGCTGATAAAAAACACAGCACTTCAAAACTCCATGTATGTAGCCGGTGCCAATCTGACAAACCCGGCAGGCGGCCCCAATCGGTACTGCGGCAGAAGCCTCATCGCCGACCCTTGGGGAATAGCGATTGCTACAGCTTCCGACAAACCCGGATTTATTCAGGCTTACGTGGATGCTGACTATCCGAAGCAAATCAGGGATGCGGTAGGCACCTTCAACAACCGGGTGCCGTCCATTTACGACATTCCACGGGAATAAGCAGCCGCAAACCCTTTTCAAATACTGCCTAAAATGATATAATTAACCGCGATTTAACAGCGGCAACGACGCTTTCTGCGAGACTTAATAATATTTACAGGAGGGCTAGTCCCATGTCTGACAAAACCAAAGAGAACATCAACGTGACCGAAGAAATGGAAACCAGCAACTTTATTCACAACATCATAGATCGTGATCTGGAAAACAAAACCTACGGCGACAGGCCGATCTACACCCGTTTTCCGCCTGAGCCAAACGGTTATCTTCATATCGGACACGCCAAGGCCATCTGCCTCAACTTCACAACTGCCCAGAAATACGGCGGAAAGTGCAACCTGCGCTTCGACGACACAAATCCGCTGAAAGAGGACACAGAATATGTGGAGTCCATTAAGGAGGATGTTAGATGGCTGGGCTTTCAGTGGGACAAGCTGCTTTTCGCATCCGACTATTTCGATAGAATGATAGAATGCGCCTTCACCCTCATCAAAAAGGGCAAGGCCTACGTCTGCGACCTTTCTGCGGAAGAAATAAGAGAATATCGCGGAACCCTGACGGAACCCGGAAAGGAGAGTCCTTACCGGAACCGTTCCGTTGAGGAAAACCTCATGCTCTTCCAGGAAATGATAGACGGGAAATACAAGGACGGGGAAAAGGTGTTGCGGGCCAAGATTGACATGGCATCGCCCAACATCAACATGCGAGACCCAGTCATATACCGCATCGCCCAAGCGACGCATCACAACACGGGAGACAAGTATTGCGTTTATCCCATGTACGATTACGCCCATCCCCTGGAAGACGCATTCGAGGAGATCACCCATTCTCTGTGCACTCTGGAGTTCGAGGACCACAGGCCTCTTTACGACTGGGTTCTCCGGGAACTTGATTGGGAGATGCCTCCCCAGCAGATCGAATTTGCGCGTTTGAACCTGACCAATACGGTTATGAGCAAGCGCTACCTGAAGGAGTTGGTAGAAAACGGCCATGTAGAGGGCTGGGACGATCCCCGTATGCCAACGATTGCAGGGCTGCGCCGCAGGGGCTACACCCCTGAAGCCATTCGCGACTTCTGCGAACGCATCGGCGTGTCGAAGGCCAACAGCACCGTGGACATTTCCCTGCTGGAGCATTGCATTCGTGAAGATCTGAAGACCAAAGTGGAGACCCGGATGGTAGTGTTGGATCCGCTGAAGGTGGTAATTACCAACTATCCGGAAGACCTCACCGAGGAAATGGAAATAGAGAACAGCAAAGAAAACGAAGCGTTTGGGAACCGGAAAGTGCCCTTTTCCCGGGAGCTTTACGTGGAGAGGGACGACTTTATGGAAGTTCCCGTAAAGAAATTTTTCCGGCTTTATCCCGGCAACGAAGTGCGCTTGAAGGGCGCCTACTTCATTAAATGCAACGAAGTCATAAAAGACAGCGAAGGAAACGTCATAGAGCTCCGCTGTACCTACGATCCGGAGACGCGGAGCGGCAGCGGTTTTGAGGGCCGCAAGGTCAAGGGAACCATCCATTGGGTGGATGCCAAGACGGCGGTGACCCTCACGGTCAGGGTCTATGACTACCTCATGATCGAGGACGAAAACGGGGAGAATGTCCTGAACCCCAACTCGCTGAAAATCATGAACGCCATGGCCGAACCCTCTCTGGCAGACGCCAAGGCCGGGGATAGGTTCCAGTTCCTGCGAAAAGGGTATTATATTGCAGATCCGGTACTTTATACGGAAGATAACCGGGTATTTAACCAGATCGTGGACCTTAAGAGTTCCTGGAAGAAATAAGCAGGCAAGCCACGGAGGACCGCCTCCGTGGTTATCTTCTAGCCCTTATTTAGCCTTTTGTGGGAGAAAAGGATGACGTATCGAATCGAAAGAGATTCCATGGGAGAAATTCGGGTGGAAGCTGACAAGTTTTGGGGAGCCCAGACACAGCGCAGTTTAGAGAACTTCCGCATCGGCACGGAAAAAATGCCCCCGGAAGTAATTCGCGCCTTTGCCGGGCTTAAAAAAGCTGCGGCTCTCACTAATCTTGAATTGGGCAATTTGGAGCAGCAAATTGCATCCGCTATAGTGCAGGCTTGCGACGAAATATTGCAAGGCAGATGGGACGACCAGTTTCCCCTGGCGGTTTGGCAGACGGGCAGTGGCACCCAGACAAATATGAACGTCAACGAGGTCATAGCAAACCGGGCCAACCAAATCCTTGAGGAAAACGCCGGCCAAATTGTGAAAGACAATACCGACCAAATCTTCACTGGCAGCGGCAACCATCTCGTAGTAGACGGCACAGACCATTCACCTGCGAAGAAGAGAGTCCATCCCAACGACCACGTAAATATGGGCCAAAGCTCCAATGACACTTTCCCCACTGCCATGCATATGGCCGCGGTGCTGGAAACGGAGCAGCGACTGTTTCCCGCCATAGAAAAACTTTCTTCAACTTTTCGCCGCTTATCCAATGAATACGAAGATGTAATCAAGGTCGGGCGCACCCATCTCCAGGATGCGGTGCCCATCTCATTTGGCCAGGAGATCAGCGGCTGGCTCAGCATGCTGACCCATGCTGAGCAGATGATTCGTGCAAATTTGGAGCACCTGCGGGAATTGGCCATTGGCGGAACCGCTGTAGGCACCGGATTAAACACCCACCTCCAATTTGGCGAAAAGGTTGCAGAACGAATCAGCGAGTTTACGGGAAGCCGGTTTGTAACCGCGCAAAACAAGTTTCATGCCCTTACCAGCCTGGACGGCATGGTGGCTTTTCACGGAGCGTTGAAAGCCCTGGCCGCCGACCTTTTCAAGATTGCTAACGATGTGCGTTGGCTGGCAAGCGGCCCGCGGAGCGGCATCGGTGAGATAAAAATACCGGAAAACGAGCCGGGGAGCTCCATCATGCCGGGGAAAGTGAACCCCACCCAGTGCGAGGCGTTGACCATGGTCTGCTGCCAGGTCATGGCCAACGATACGGCGGTAGGCATTGCTGCCTCTCAGGGAAATTTCCAACTCAACGTTTTCCTTCCCGTCACCGTTTACAACGTGCTTCAATCCATTCGTCTTCTCAGCGACGGTATGGTTTCCTTCAACGACAATTGCGCGGCAGGCATCCGTCCCAACCGCGATAAGATAAAGCAGAATTTAGAGCGTTCACTGATGTTGGTAACGGCGTTGAGTCCCCGCATCGGTTACGATAATGCAGCGGCGGTGGCCAAAAAGGCCTATGAGGAAGGCATTACGCTGAAAGAGGCCGCTGTAAGATTAGGATTGTTAACGGAAAGCGAATTTGACCAGCTGGTGGATCCGGCTATAATGGTCTGACAGTTTGGCCGGATGCAATTTGGCAATTGGCAAAATATGCCGCCGGCCGGCTTAAAGAGATCAACCCGGCCGGAAAGATGCAACCGGGTTAAAGAGATCAACAGGGCCCAGAAGGCATAGAGGAGGATAAAAATGGCAAACACCGTACAGCAATACACCCCGGAAGAAATCGCGAAAAGCAAAGAATATATCGACGGTTACATTCAGCGGGCGAGGAAAGCCCAGGCTGAGATTGAAAATTATACCCAGAGCCAGGTAGATCGCCTGGTCATGGCCATCGCCAAAGCCGTTTACGACAATGCGGAATATCTGGCAAAGCTGGCCATTAAAGAAACCCAGATGGGCGTTTTAGAAGATAAAATCGCAAAGAACAAAGGCAAAGCCAGCATAATTTGGAACAGCTTGAAAGGCAAAAAAAGCGTAGGCATCATAGAGCGGGATGAAGAGGCGGGCATCGTAAAAGTGGCAAAACCCATAGGAGTGGTGGCCGCAATAACTCCCATGACCAACCCCATCGTTACCCCTATGAGTAACGCCATGTTCGCGGTCAAGGGTAGAAACGCCATTGTCATAACCCCGCATCACAGAGCTATCCGGTGCAGCACGGAGACCGTAAACCTGATTAACGCCGAACTGAAAAAACTGGGAGCGCCGGAACACCTGGTTCAGATCCTGGATCAGCAGTCCCGGATCAACACCCGGACCCTTATTTCAAGCGCCGATGTGGTGGTAGCCACAGGAGGGGCCGGGATGGTCAACGCTGCATACAGCAGCGGAAGGCCGGCTTTGGGCGTCGGTGCGGGCAACGTGCAGTGTATCCTGGACAGGGATATTGATTACGGAGAAGCCGTGTCGAAACTGATTGCCGGACGGATTTTTGACAATGGAATCATTTGCTCCGGCGAGCAGAGTGCCATCGTGCCCTCGGATAAATACGACGAGATCATCGAGCATTTTAAGAATAACGGTGCCTATGTGGTTACATCGCCGGAGGAAAGAGACGCGTTTCGGAAGGTGCTTTTCCCGGACGGGGTTATGAACCGCCATGTCGTTGGTCAGTCCGTTCAAACCATTGCCAAGCTGGCGGGAGTGGAAGTTCCCTCTGATTGCAGGGTCATTGCCATTGAAGCGGAGAGATACGGAAAAGATGAGCTTCTTGCAAAAGAAAAGATGTGCCCGGTGTTGGCCATCTTCCG